>JBEQBL010000108.1:0-6836 GCA_041639835.1 Salinarchaeum sp. | reverse complement strand
GCTCAAAGCAAACTCGTGGGTCAACAGTGCGGGCGAAGACAGGTTTGCGGTCCATTACTACTGTGGACCAACCAACGAGACCGTCGAACTCAGTGACGAGCATGTCGATAGCGCCTGGGTCGCGCCCACCGAAGCTACACAGCGCCTCTGTGAGCCACAGGCCGCTGCTGTGCGGCGTACCACGGGGTCGACCGATCCAGGTACTGATATCACGGACACCTCGTCACTCACGCAGGGTTAATGAGGGCTTTGATACCATCTGTAACCCGGGCGGGTACGTTCCGGTCGGCACTCATGTTTGAAAAAATATCGTGCTAAACGTCTTGATCGCACTCAACACCGCCCTCGCACTCAGAAGCAATTTCTGTCGTATCGTACTTCCTGATTGTGCGCGGTCTCCGACCACGGAGCCTCCCAGCGAGTCGAACGCTGTGCGATTTATCAGATCCCTCTATCTCTGGAGTCTCGTTTGGGACCAATCCGCTGGGTGGGGTGGCATAAATACGGTTCCCGTTGCTCTTCGCGGTTGTCGTCCCGCCGAACAGCGTGACAGCCTCGCCGCCGATCACAAGCTCCAGGGAATCTACAACGTCGGCACCGCAGAGAGTTACACGTTCAATGAGATGGTCGAGCTGATCAACGACGAGCTCGGCACCGACGTTGAACCAAAGTATATTGAGAATCCCCTTGCGGTGTACGTCCACGATACAATGGCGGACTACGCAAAACTCCACAAAGCTACAGGCTGGGAACCCCGGATCGGCTTCGAAGAGGGTGTCGCCCGGGTCTGTGAATCCTATCAGTGATACTCTGATCAGAGGTCATATCGGAGAGATGCCTGGACTGATCGTTCCATTGAGGCCTCATATGGAGGCCGGGGTCGAACACGTCGTACCTAATACGCCGATCAAAAGACTTCGACCTACAGGTATTTATGAAACTGATAGTTCTATGAGATTTATTTATCAATTTTAAATAATCTTATAAATTAACGCACTCTAACACTATTCTTGTGCCATATCTTTATTTGGGCGTCAAACTCGGTTTCAGTATAAAATGACCCACTCCCCTAAGCTTTAGTAGTAGAACATTATAATCTGACATGATACAATTAACGTGTTCATGTTGGGGAAAAGGGCCACATCGATAGACCGCAGTTGGACAACTCACCAATATAACCACGGCCGTACGTATTTGTTAGGCCAGTCTCCGATCGACAACGCCCTCCCTCCGAGATGGAACCGAGAGAACATCCAGTTCAGTAGGGGGCGGTGCCAGTAATGAGCCGTCGTGAGCAGTACAAGGCAGTTATTTTTGCGGGACTTATGATCCTTTCTGCGGTGACCGGTAGTGTGGCTTTTACTGGGGTTGTAAGCGCGAATGGTTCTTCTGATCAAGACGTTTCGATTTCTGTCGCAGATCAGCAGGTTGGAGCAGGCGAGACCACGATCTACACCGTTCAAATTCAAAACAATGGTCCAGAAGAGACTACATACACGGTAGAACCAACGAGGTCACCATCTGACTGGAATGTTGATGATCAGGAGAGTTTTGACATCAATAATTATAAGCAGATCACACTTGGTGGCTACGACTCAGGGAGTGTCAAATTCGCTGTGACGGCAGGATCACAAAGTAAGAGTGGACAAGTGACATTTGGTGTTTGGCATGCTACTGGTTTTCTTGGGAGTCCAAAAGATCACAAAGTAGACTCAGCCTCTAGCGGACATACTGTTGACGCAAATGGCCCGACCTTTTCTGACATTCAAACATCGTACGATGGTACTGAGGTAACCGTTGAGGCAGACGTAACGGATCTTGTTGGTGTTGACACTGTCAACCTAAATTACGATACTGGGAACTTTCTTGGCGGTGGAAATTCGGTATCACTGACACAGCAGTCCGGAAATACATATGAGGGAACATTCGATGTTGGTTGGAATCAAGAATTCAGCTATGAGGTCGAAGCAACCGACCAACTTGGAAACACAAAAACCAGTAGCACACAGAATGGCCAGACGCCGGCGAACACACCACCCGATCTGACTGTTGACTCAGTTCAGGTTAATGATGATCGAACTGTAACTATTGAGGCGACTGCCAGTGACAATACAGACTGGCTTGATTCCGTCCGCGTTGAGTGGGGGGGATATCTTGGTGGTTCGGCTGAGATGTCGTCTCAGGGTGGCGATCAGTACGCTGTGACTGTTCCCAAGTCAGGATCCTTCGACTGGGGACAAGAGGTCACGTTTGATGTAATCGCTGAAGACAACTACGGCCAATCGACTTCAGCAAGCGAAACGGTACAGCTCCCAGCAAATCAGCCACCACAATTAGGCGATCTCAATGTTGTCGCAAATGACGACCGAACAGTGACGGTAGAAGTAACTGCCACCGACGACACAAACGAGATTGACCGCGTGGAACTCACGTGGGATCGTGGTGCATTAGATATTGGTGGGACGACCGTCGAAATGGCCCGCGTTGGGACTGATAGGTACCGCGCAACTATACCGCAGTCGGACCAGCTTGAGTGGGGCGAAAGTGTCCAGATCAAGGCGACTGCGTTCGACGACACAGGACAATCAACGGCGTCCAATACAGAAACGGTCTCTGCGGTTGATGATACAACAGCCCCACAAATTTCGGATACACAAATCCGTTATGACGGCAAAGATGTCATTATCGAAGGCGAGGTGGCTGACGGTACCTCTGGTGTAGATACCGCGACAGTCACCTATGAGACCGGGGGACTGTTTGGCAGCGGTGAGGCCGTGATGAACCGGGTTTCGGGCGACACTTTCCAAGCTACGTTCACCGTTGATTACGGCACAGACTTCACAGCGGATATCTCTGCTACGGACGGTGCTGGCAACACGAGGACGGCTAACGAGATGTCCGGCGAAGTTCCGCGTGGTGCTGCGGTCCTCGAAGTGACGAACAACGATGACGAGTCGAAAACAGTGGCGTACTCAATCGACGGCGATGAGCGCGGGACACTCACTGTGGCTCCCGACAACACTGTCAGTAAGTCCGTTGTCGTCGATCCTACCCAGCAGACAGTTGAAATTGAGTACACAGATGCGGACCGTGACGGCCAGACGTTCACGGAGCAAACAAGTGTGACAATTCCCCAGGCCGGAAGTGAAACTGCGCAACTAACCGTTCAGGAGCGACTCTCACCAATTTTGGAGGTGGACTGTACAGAATGTTCGTTGGGAACGTTCAACCGGTCGGACCCGCCTTCGGTCACGATCGACGTCAATAATGTGGGTGGCGGCGATCTCGAGTGGACATACGGTTCGACACCGCTCAACGTGACTGATAAAACTGAAAATAAATTAGTTGTTACCCCAGATCTCAGTACTGGCGAGTTCTCTCGTGAAGTTGATATTCTTGTTCTTAACGACCAGACAGACGGGCCGACGCGGAGAACGGTCACGCTCACAGGGACCGCTACTGTGGAGCCAGAGCCGCCATCCGTGTCTCTTGTTAGCTATCCCAGCCTCCTGCGACTCGGTGATCAGCCAACTTCCCGTGTCTACGGTGAGGCAGGTGCTCCGGGCACATCCGATCAGCCCGATCCTGCGGCGGCAGAGGATCTCAATTACCGCTGGTTGCTCAACGGCACAGAAATCGCTCAGACGACTGGCGAGCCAGCTGATGGCCCGGGTGCTGCCGCTGAAACAACGCTTGATTTCGATGAGCCAGGAACCTATACGCTACAGGTAGAGGCTGTCGATCCACAGACTGGTCTGACAGACCAGACAGACCCGGTTCTCATTGAAGTTGGAGAGGTGTCTGGTCAGATCACAGGTTATGAGGCGCCTGTGACGGAGACATACACCCGAGATCGCTGGTACACAGTAACGTTGACAGTCGCAAACACCGGAGATCTCCGTCACACGTTCGAGGTAACCGCCGATCAACGGAGCGGCATGGAGATCAAAAACAAGACGCAATCTATCACGCTAGCTGCCGGTGAGTCAGGAACCGTTTCATTTGAGCAGCGCTGGACAGGGAACTACATTAACACAGTTCCGTTCAGCCATGAGCTCCGGATTGACACAGCAAGCGACCGAACTCCTTCTGTTGTAGATGAGACTACCCTCCGGCTGTCAGCCCCGGCAAACGGAAAAGCAACGTTCAGGCCCACGACAGCTGACGGCGAACCAGTCGATGTTGACGTGACCGTCTCGAATGCCTCAACTGGGGAGATCGTGACAGAAACGACCGTCGCGGAGCAGTCACTTGGTGTCACGAGCAAGACGCACGCTTTCGAGGCCGGCACATACGAGGCAACGTTCGAAGCAGATGGGTACAGAACTCGTACGCGTTCACTAACCATCACCGACGAACAGACGCTACTAGTTGAGCCCACCTTAGCGCCTGACGATGTCAATGCGAGTCTCAACGCAGATTCGTTCACGGTTGAAGCTGGAAACTACAGCGTTGGCGACTTTGTCAACGGATCTGTCCAAGTTCGGAACACTGGCGATCAGCCATATGAGTTCTTTGTCGGCTACTCTGTCAGATCGAATAAAACAGGAGTTGTTCGGTCAGGATCGGGACAAACAGGACAGTTTGTCGCACTTGACCCTGGTGAAGAGACGACTGTAGACCTGTCTTGGCGTGTGGATGAAACGGCCGCTGCTGGCGAATACGCTGCGATTGCTGCCGTGTGGTACGGCTACCCTGAGAGAGGGGCGAGTCAAATTGAATCGACTGGCTGGGTGCCGGACTCATTTGTCGTCACGTCGGATGCCCAGACGGAATCGATCACGTACCAGAATCGCAGCTATATCATCGAAACAAATCCGGACAATACGATTGCTGTCTATGACTCGTCTCGTAAACTCGTTGATGCGGAGACTGCCAGAGCAGTGTTACAGTACCGGGCGTTCCTTCGTCACTCGACCGACAATCCGAGTGAGGGCTGGATCGGTATCACCGAACGGTCGACAAACCTGGAAAAATACTACTGGCTAGCTAATCTGAATGAGGCCGGTATCACCGGGTTCCAAGCGTATGTTCGAGCACACTTTGGCAGTTACCAGGATGCGACTGGAGAGTTTATCGACCTTGGCCTCCAGGGAACCCGAATCGTTGACGAACAACAAAACACCGACTATAGTGCTTCTGTTCGCGATTATGCGGAACGCGCGAAGACATCACATGAGCTCTACACTGGTGCGAAAGATGTCCGTACTTACACAGAAATCGTGAGTGATGCCTACAAGATCAAAAAGGCCCAACAAGGGTTGTCGATGGTCGATGCGATCCAAGAGGTTGAAACAGCAGATGATGGGTCGATCGATCCTGATGTCAAAGGTCTGGCTCGTGGCGCAGCCCTCGACATCCTGTTTGCGCCGATGAACGATGCTTCTGCCGGGCTCCGTATCACCCAGCAGCAGGCCTTACTCATCTCTACTTATGGAAAGATGGGACGCGCACAGCTGGAAATGCTCCGTGATCTTGAAGAAAAACGGCAGGCGGGCACGATTACTCCCCGTGAGATGGAATTATACCACATTTTACAGGCTGAATTTTTCAAATCGACGGTTCAAGCTTTTCACCAGATTGCCGAGCTTGACGAATTAGGTCAAGAACAGAGCAGCACGTATTCGCTTGCAACCGCGCTCAACGGTGAGCAACTCTCTGAAAGTTCCCGCGCTTCTGCTGAAAGTATTGTGCCGCTGATTAACATCAAATATGAGCAGTTAGCGAAATACAACTCCCGCGTTGATAATGTCTCTGCCAATACGATAAATATTCACGGACAAGCAGCAAATACGAGTAGTCTGGCTGCGCCGGACCCGCTTCTTGTCACCTCCCCCGTTTGGGTAGAGCCAGGTGATGAATTCACAATCGGCGTCGAATCCCGTGGAAAAGCGGTCATTGACGCACAGGTCTCGATCGGCGACCAAGTTGCCACAACAGACCGTAATGGCGAAGCATCCTTCACGTTCTTCGAGCGTGGCTCGTACAACATCTCGGTCACGAAAGACGGCTTTGAGGCGGGAAGCAGTGTTGTTCAAGTTCGTGAGCCCAAAACGATACCACGGACCTTCGATGACATCACTGTCGGCGAAGTTGACGCTGGTCAGGAGCTGACACGCGAAACCACACTGGAAAACACCGGTGAACGGACACTCAATCTCACGGGGGTCACAGTTGCTTCAAAAGCGATCGAGGTGACGGCGCCGCGTGGATCTATCGAGCCAGGCGAGTCTGCGACAGTTACTGTGATAATTGACACAAGTGAGCTCTCGACTGGGTTCTTCGCGGAGCCAGTGACCGTCGAGTGGGCAGACACTGATGAATCTAGCAGGTTTACAATCAGCGGGAATATCGTCAAAACTACCGGCACACTGTCAGTTGAGTCCGTTCCCTCGGATGCGACAGTCATCATCGACGGTACAACGCAGGGAACTACACCGCTAACTTTGGATCTTGCCGCTGGTGATCATACGGTTGTTGTGGAGCGTGACGGCTACGAGGACACTAGTCAGACTGTTGCTATTGCCGCAAATAAAACAACGGCGACGACTGTGTCGCTGTCGGGACAGCCCGACCTTGAAATTACGACCGCAGATGGGGCGGTTACAAATGGCTCTGGGACAGCCACATTCACCGTTACTAACGACGGAACTGGGGCTGCCTCGGCAGTCAGTATCGATCTGACAACAGTCCCCGACAACTGGAACGTCACGAATATCGAGGCCGACGAAGCGCGGTGGGATGGTTCCCAATGGACGCTCGAAAAACTCGAGGCTGGCGACCAAATACGAGTAAGTGCCACTGTAACCCCTCCAGTTTGGGCTGCTCCCGGCGAC
>JBEQBL010000107.1:0-6837 GCA_041639835.1 Salinarchaeum sp. | reverse complement strand
GGCGACGGTCACTTGGATGGTAAAGGATTGACCACCTGGGGCAGCAGCAGGCTGGCCCTGTGCTAAGCTGACTCCAAGGGCGTCCTCAAGTGTGAAGTTTTGCTGGACAAAGGTCTCATTGTCCGGAATTTCAACAGAGGCGTTGGTCTCTTCATAGCCAAACCCACTGGCTGTAACGGTGTAATTGCCTGGTGGGGACAACACCGTATATTCGCCATCATCGTTCGTGGTCCCGGTAAAGCCTGTTGCTGGGATCTCAACAGTCACTCCAGCAACCGGCGTTCCGCTACTGTCAGTGACAGTCCCGGTGACACCACTGTCGAGTGCGACTTGATCAGCAGCAGCTGCAGCATCGATGATCCCATAGCCATACCGGATATCAGGCTCATCATCCGGCTCATCCCAGTCATCGGGCTTCCATGCGGTATCCTCCATTGTCTCGATTGCGGTTTCACGATCGAGGTCCCCGCCGGCAGCCGAGAGCATCAGCGCAAAGGCACCAGCTTTGTGTGGGGCAGACATTGAGGTTCCAGAGTAGGTCCCATCATAGCCGCCACCAGGAACAGCGCTTAGCACATCTACGCCGGGCGCGGCCGCGTTCGGGACAACATATTCTTCGGGCCAGTAATCCGGTGCTTCACTCCCCCACGCGGAGTCAGTATCAACCGTTTCACCACTGGAAAAGCCTGCAACGTCATAGTTTTCATCAACAGCACCGCTTGCGAAGTTCGGATAAACATTCCCTGGTGAGCCACTTGAGCCCTCATAGCCGTTCCCCGCAGAGGCAACAAGAATAACACCGGCGTCACGCGCATTTTCTGAGGGTTCGATCATCTCGGAGTAATACCCCTCAGCGCCGAGGCTCATCGAGATGATATCGGCCCCAGCATCATCAACGGCCCACTCCATGCCAGCAGCAACTTGGGTAAAGGACCCACTGCCACCGGGGATTACCTGCCCATGGTAGAGCTCAACATCGGGAGCAACACCAAAGGTTGGGACATCCCCAGCGGGCTCTTCAGCACCGGCAACGGTTCCGGAAACGTGGGTTCCGTGACCGCTTGAATCAGACGGCTCGGAATCAACTGGATTGCCATCTGAATCCCACGATTGCCAGTGTTCATCATCAAGTTCCGGCAGATCCGGATGGGAGTCGTCCATCCCCGTATCAAGGACCGCAACTTTCACGCCCGCGCCCTGGGTGTTGTGAGTATCCCAGACCTCGGTGGCGTTGATCATCTCCAAGCCGTAGGTCGTCTCATAGTCCTCAGACTGCATCGAGACGGGCGTCGAATCGACAGACGCGTCGGCTTGATCAGTCGGACTCGTGTTAGACGAGTTCTCAACGCTGGTGTTTGCCTGTGCGGTTGTGATCTCGAAGTTCGTATGCAGCTTCTCAACGCCTTTTACAGCAGCAATTTCATCAAGCGATACCCGATCGGGATTCACTTCGAGCAAGACAGCGTTGGTAATCCAAAACTGCTGTTTGAGCTCAACGTGATCACTCATCTCAGCAAACCGAACAATCGGTTGCTGTGTCTGGATTGCGTGATCTTTGAGCGTATCAACTGTCGCTTGTCGTGTTGTCGCTTGACTCGTCTCGGCTGGTGGGAGTCGAACGACAACATCGATCGATCCATCACCCTCCGAATTCGCAAACAAATCAGTAAGGGCGGGATCGATAGCAACCGTATCGGGTTGTTGTTGTTCTGGTAATCCATCCTCGGTCAAATTCGACTGTACGCCTGTCTCAGTTGTGTCACCGTCAAGGTCCTGCTGTGTATCAAACGAACTCGCACCTGCGGCAGGCACGAGCATGGAAACGACCATTATCAGCGCAACAGCAACGGCGAGCACTTTCGCTGCTCCGTGTTCGCTCATAGTTTCAATCAATCGACCCCTGCCGGACGCAGAGGTATGCATTATCAGTAACGTCATATAAGTAGTTATTGACATATCAGACGACCGTGAGCAGTGTTTTCGACCGTGATATCCAATAACAAGTCAAAAAACATATATGTAAATTTAGACGGACATACTAACCGTAAACTGGCGTTTCAACCGGACAAAAAGCGTATTAATGACTTCTCACGGCACCAAAACGAGTCCTTGATACATTTTTTGTTCGATAGCTAGTATATAAAACTAGTACAGGTCTGGTTGTGAGCCACCTGTGTTAGTATCAACACTAATGTGTGTAGAAACAGCAACAACAACGAGGGACGAACGCACCGATTGTGGGTCATTTTCAACGGATGAAAGCGGTATCGTTTTTACACATAGTTCAATAACACAACAGAGGACACATTGTGGCATCCACGCAGCAGTTCCGGATTGATGGACTGTTACTCGCAATCCCCGTTGTTGGCATGATCGGTGGCTATCTACTCCCAACAGCACAAAAACGAGCGTTGGGATTTGCCTATCTTGAGCCGACACTCATGACTGCATATACCAGCCACATTGTTCACATCGAGTGGACACACCTGCTTGGAAATCTGCTGTCCTATGTGTTGTTGGCCAGCACTGGCTGGCTTTTATACCGGCTTGCTGGATACCGGGATATCTGGCTCCCTTGGATGGGCACATATCTGTTGGCATTTCCCCCGGTATTGGCAGGCCTTAATCTCGCCGTCGAACGGAACGCAATCACGATTGGCTTTTCGGGACTGAATACAGCGCTGCTGGGTGCATTGCCGGTCGGAATCGGATTACTACTGGCGAGAAACACGGTATTTGAGATCCAACAGAGCCCGGTATTGTTCGTACCACCACTATGGGTGCTTGTACTCAGTGGCGTGCCACACACGCCACTTGCAGGGATTGGAAGTGGTTTGGTTGGGCTCTTGACGCTGGTCTATCTGTCCACGTTACGAGGGCAGTTCCAATCGATCTGGAGGACAACGAAGGATCTTCTGTATCAACCGGTGGTTGCTGAGATACTCGTCACGGGGGTCGTCTTGCTGTTTGCGTATCCAGTCGTTGTGTTTCCAATCGAGCCCACCACTGGCAACGGGATAACAAACTACTATATCCATCTGCTTGGGTACACGATGGGAGTCATTGTGACGTTCATCCAGGCCCTTCTTTTCACTGAATAGGCACCGAAAGCAGCGGATACTTATGATGGTGGGAGTCAACAGCTCAAACCGACGAGCATGCGGACGGTACTAGTCGCTGGGATCGTGGTTACTGCCGTTGGGCTGGTGGTCTCAACAGGCGCCGTGTTGCCAGATACGGCCGTTGATACTGTTGATGAGGAGCTGACACTCGAGCCGACCTCGCCGTATGCGTCTCTGGTCACCGATAGCACCGGAGATCGCGAGCTTGTTGTGCAGATCGGCCCCGAGAACCCACAGCTCGAGTATGGGCTCAATCCCGATGCGAACACGAGAATTGATGATGTCTTTACCATTCATAACAACGCTGAACAGCCCGCGACAGTCTGGTTTGCCACCCAGCCGGCTGGCGTGACAGTCACCCACGATGGTCAGGCACTGACAAGGACCCAGTCACAGGAGATCGCTCCCGGCGGGGACATGTCGGTTGGAGTCATGGTCAATACCACCAACACGACGGGCAGCACGGCGGAGACACTACAGCTGCGAGCAGTCACACAGCCCGATAGTACGGCCAGCACCGACGACACGCCACCGACCGTGCAGGTGACCACCCTCGCGCCAAATCGCCGAGAGGTGCACATCGATGGGACCCCCACACGGTGACTGTACAAGTCGATGAGATGGCAGTGGTTGACGATCGGATCACGCTCACCAAGCTCCAGGTGGCCGTTGGGAATCCGGGAACGGTGACCCTACAGGGAACCGCACAGCCAACAGCGCAGTTGTCCACCCAGACGGTTGCCGAACAGCCACCCGCGCCAGAAAATATGACACTGGCTGGGACACTGACCGCCACACCAACCGGGCAGACAGACATCGAACGTGCCACGTTTGTCGTTGCGATTGAGACGGCTGTTGTCGGTGACCGACAGGTACAGCTGTATCACCGCGTCGATGGGCAGTGGCGGCCAATCGAGACGACCATCGTCGATCGTGGGCCAGAAACGACCACAGTTCGTGCCACCACGCCGGGGCTGTCACGGTTTGCCGTTGGGATCGAAACCCCACCACTTACCGCAACAACCTCTACGACCACTGCAGTTGCTGGAACGCCTGTGAATTTCACAACAACGATAACAAATCCGGCGGCGATTGCTGTTGACACACAGCTTACAGCACAGACAGCAACCACCAGCCACGTGCTTGAGACGGTAACGGTTGGGCCAAGGACAACAACGACAGACACGATCAACACGACCTTCGAGACACCGGGGACCTATACCCTTCATGCTGGGAGGACACCGGTTGGAACGATCACTGTCGTAGAGCCCCAACACGCACACAGCGGGCCTGGCGTCACCAACGAGGGCCCTACCCCGACAATCGAAGCTGCATCAATCAACCGCTGGGAGCTTGGGGGTGTCATTGTGAGCGTGGTTGTGGCACTTGGGGGACTGCAGGTGCTTCGACATCGCCACTGGTAAGAGCAGAACGGGAGGTTTATATGTCAGACAAAAGTGGCTTTCACTCGGGGGAAGATCGATGGGGTGGCGTCGCCGTATTGGACTAGCTGTACAGGGTGGCATACTCATTCTTGCAGTGGCGCTTATCGCTGGAAGTTATGCTGGCCAGCCGGTGTTGGTAAGCTATGTTGAAACCGGCAGTATGGCGCCGACGTTAGATCCTGGTGATGGGTTTATCGCTGTACCAGCAGCCATTGTCGGGCCACCGGAACCGGGCACGGTGATCGTCTTTGAGGCCGAAGAGATCCAAGGCGGTGGGTTGACAACCCATCGTGTCGTCGACCAGACAGAGCGCGGCTATATTACCCGTGGTGACGCCAATCCCTTTACCGATCAGGACAGCAACGAGCCGCCAGTAAAAGAGCCACAGATCGTTGCGATCGCGTGGCAAACCGGAGGGAGTGTTGTCGAGATTCCGCATCTCGGAACTGTCGTCATGGGGATCCAAACACAGCTTGAACACGCCCAGCGATGGTTGGCTGCAACGCTTGGCACGCGAAGTCTGCTTGGCACACAGGGGATCGCGGTCGGACTGTTTGCCGTATCCGTGGCTGCGTACGGAATCGATCTCATGCTTGCACGGCTACGGCCAGCAACAAAACAACGGACGCGATCGAACGATCGAGACAGTGGGATCGAATACCGGTTGCTCATTATTGGTGCTGCCGGAGTGGTCATGCTTGCAGCGACTGCTGCAATGGTTGTCCCTGCCGGAAGTACCCAAATCGGGATCGTCAGCGCGGAGTTTACCTCCGAACAGCCAACGGTGATCCAGCAGGGGACCACCGGCGAGATCCCCTATGCGATCGGCAACGGAGGACTCGTCCCAACAATCGTCTATCTTGACACCTCGACAGACGGCATGACCGCGAGTCCGGATCGGGTCCACCTGGGCCCACGCGAGAATGCGGATATAACACTGTCTGTGACTGCACCACCGGACACAGGATATTATCGACACTTCCTGGTCGAACACCGCTATCTGGCGCTGTTGCCGTCTCCTATGATCGACCAGCTGTATCGAATCCATCCATGGCTACCGGTTGGCGTGATCAATCTCCTGATCGGTGGCGGAATTTACGCGCTTGGACGACTAGTGTTACCGGATGGTCGTGCGCGCCTGCGTACGCGATCAACAAAACGTACCTAAGCTATGAGTGACACCCAGACAGCCGGAACGACATCGACAGTTGACTCGACACAGCATCGCCGACGACTCCGGCTCCGGGCCGTGTTTGCGGAGTGGTGGTGGCTTGTCGTTGTGCTCGGCGTTCTCGCAGTACTCGGTGGAGGCTGGCTGCTCTATACAGGTGTGATCGCCCCAGGGACGATGACCCAAACCGAGACGGTCGGGGCAATCGAGTATACCGGCAGCTTCGAGCATCAAGCGACCGTTGCGGCTGACAACGAGGTCTATCCGATCGGAACGACCCTCTCGAATCAGCCAAGCTACTATACGACGATCACACCGACCCTGGAGGGGAGTTATACGGTGGCCCATGAGAGTACCAACATCGAACGCCAAGAACTCACAGTAACCGTCGAGCGGGTGATCCGCTCGACGGCTGATGAGACGGTCCTCTGGGAACAACGCGAACAACTGGCCAGCGAGCAGACAACCGAGACGGGAGCGGAACTAGCCGTTCCCTTCGAAGTGGACGTGCCAGCAACACAAGACCGTGTCAACGAAATTCAGGAGTCACTTGGCGCCAGTATCGGAGAGACTGAACTGCTCGTTGAAGCGACGGTGACCGTCAGTGGAGAACACGGCGACCGGACAACGACTGCTGAGACCGTCCAGACGTTGATGATCCAGCCAAACGGTGAGACCTACAGTGTGCAAACCGGTGAGACGGACCAAGTACGTGACACCGCACGGATCACTCGGACGACAACAGTCACACCGGCGCCGAGTTCGATCGAGCTCGCGGGGATCCCGATACTGCTACTATTCGGAATCGGGCTGATCGTGGTGCCGATCACTGCACAGGGCCGGGGGAACGTCTCGTTGGGTGACCAAGAACAGGCGTGGCTGGCATACCAGCGTGATCGAGCCGAATTCGAGGAATGGATCACAACGATCGACCGCCCCACAACGCCGACGAACAGTCAACGCGGACAGGCAGCAAGCCTTGGTGACTTGGTTGATTTTGCGATCGATACGGAGCATGCAGTCATCCACGATCCAACAACGGAGACCTATCTCGTGGCAGCCGAGGATATGGCGTACGTGTATGAGCCACCACCCGAAC
>JBEQBL010000106.1:0-6847 GCA_041639835.1 Salinarchaeum sp. | reverse complement strand
TGGCGAGAGTATTAAAATCCCCATTGATGAGGTCAAGCCCGGCCGAGCAGAGTTTATCGAGGGTAAAGTTACCGGACTTGATACGGACGCACAACTTGTTGAACTAGCCGATGAGACAACGATCGATTATGACTACGCCCTGGTAACACTTGGGAGCCAGACCGCTTTCTTCGGTATTCCGGGGCTCGACGAATACGCATATACCCTCAAAAGCTTTGATGATGCCGTTGCCATCCATGATGCTGTCGCTGAGGCGGCTGCTGAGGCGACCCACGATGATCCTGCACAGATCGTCGTTGGTGGGGCCGGGTTATCGGGCATTCAGGCGGCCGGCGAAATTTCCGAGTATCGAAGTGATCACGATGCACCCATCGAGATCACACTTGTTGAAGCCTTAGAGGAAATTTATCCCGGTAACGACCGTGAAATTCAACGTGAGTTACGTCGCCGTCTTCGTGAACACGATGTTAACATTCTGGTTGATGATCCGGTAACCGAGGCGACGGCCGATGAGGTCTGCTTTGATGAGCGAGAGCCAATTCCGTATGATGTCCTACTGTGGACTGGCGGAATCACTGGGCGGGATGCGATGTCCGAAGCCAACGTCGAGGCTGAGCATAACCGACTGATGACCGATACAACCTTCCAGACATCCAATGAGCGTGTCTTTGCTGTTGGCGACAGTGCGCTTATTGAAGACGGCGATGTCCCCCCTACAGCACAGGCCGCTTGGCAAGCCGCTGAGACTGCGGCGGACAATTTAGTTCGAGCCATGGACGATCGCGAACTCCAGACCTACGAGCACGTTGATAAGGGGACCGCTATTTCTGTTGGCGATGATGCTGTTGTTCACAATGTGTTTTTCCTTCCAATCGAGACTGTGGGCTCGCTGCCGGCTGTGACGCTGAAGAAACTGATTGCTGCTCGCTGGATTGCTGACGTTGCCGGTGTCAGCCGCGCTGCAAAGGCCCTCCCCGATCTTTAGATATCGCCGAAGTCCTAATCGAGGTTCGCTTCATTTCCAGCCCTCTTTCTATCTCTCTGTGAACTCGCCCCGGGGCAGTCGCCTTGACCGCCTGTACAACTGCTTCTCAGCTTGGGTGTTGCCTTCTGCAGTCCTTGTGTTGAGTGGCAAGCGTCTCGTGCTACCGACAGCTTCAACACATATCGAGAGTATCCGATATGTATGCCATCGATTTGGCGACTCCTCGGAATAGACAGCGACGAAGACGACGATGACAGCTGTGGCTGCTGCTGTATGGAAATCGAAGATGTCGAATCCGACGACGAATAACTTGTAATGACCCGGGACCAATCTTCGTGGTTGTCCCTGATTAGCTGCTGCCGGCCGTTCAATCGCGGGTGCTGGCGCCGTCTGGTTCGCGTCGCAGCCGGCTGTTCCCATTGTGGTGTCCAATGATTTCGGCAATACTCCCGGCAGGATATGAGGCTGCGTTGCTGGACTCCTGGGATTACTTTGTCCACCTGGCTATTGTCCTTGCGCCACTGTTTGTTGGTGCTTCCTTCCTTGTCGGCCTCGCACAGGAGTATCTGCCCCCAGAACGCGTTGAGGCGATACTTCGGTCACGTGACCGCGGCAGCGGAAATGTCCTTGCAGCCGGTCTTGGCGCTGTGACCCCGTTTTGTTCCTGTTCAACTGTTCCCGTGCTTGCCGGACTACTGGGTGCTGGCGCTCCGATTGGGCTTGCCTTTTCATTCCTACTTGCCTCGCCAATCGTCAACTGGATTGCTGTGTTTCTTCTCTTTGGACTCTTTGGGGCCGGTGTTACCGCTGCATATATCACGGCTGCGTTGCTCTCGGCGATCGCTGGCGGCGTTATCATCGGCACTCTTGATCTTGACCGGTATGTAAAGAACGTCCGAATCACAACCAACGGTCGCGAAATTACCACCGATGGTGGCACTGCCACTGACTGTGCCTGTGAGCCAGCCCCCGGTCCAACCAGAACTCATCGTGACCGTGTCTTGGCCGCTGGCAGAGGGGCTATATCGTTTTTCCGGGATACGTTGCCGTATATTCTCGTCGGGATTACTATCGGGGCCCTTATTCACGGTGCCGTTCCTGCGTCCTTTCTGCAGCGTATTGCCGGTCCAGAAAATCCACTGGCAACGCCCATTGCGGCGCTGGCGGGGGCACCACTGTATGTGAGCATCAGTGGAATGTTACCAATTGCTGATTCACTTGTACAACAAGGCATTCCTATTGGGACGGTAATCGCCTTTGTTATCGGTGGGGCTGGAATTAGCATCCCGAATCTCATTCTCCTGAATAAACTGTTCCAACGTCGCTTGCTTGTGATCTACGCTGGAACTGTTGTCTCTATTGGCATCTTCGTCGGAGTACTGTTCAATACGCTCTTTGTGGGTGGCAGTTGATCGTCCGTTATAACGACTCTCGGGTATCGACCGACTGTCTTGTATAGCAATATATAGCGTTCATAGTAGCACTCAACCCGATGCTGACCTACTCATCCGCCATGCCTCTTGACAGGGCTGCTGTCTTTGGCGATATTCACAGGGTTAATCCCGGATGCCACCGCTTGGCCCCCGCTGCAGTGGCCTGCTGGTCCATCTCCGCCAGTATCGCGACGGCCTTTGATGCAACCTCGGCGGCTCGACGCTCTCCTGTGACTCCAAACTCCCCTGTCTCTCGATTCGCATAGGCGGTGCATACTGCCCCCCCACGCAGCCCGTACAGATTGGCCAGTGTACAGATCGCACTCGTCTCCATTTCGACATTGGTCACGTTTGCTGCCTGTAGATCCTCAATCAATGATTCGCTTGCCGGGGCCTGATACCCGCGATATCCGGGTCGTCCCTGTCCGGCATAAAAACTGTCTGTACTCAGCGTGATCCCGGTATGATATGGATATCCCAACTCCTCGGCTGCCGCAACCAAGGCCCCAACAACGCGATCATCAGCGCTTGCCGGGTATGTCTCTTGTATGTACTCCTCACTTGTCCCCTCCTGTCGAACCGCTGCGGTTGTAATCACCAACTCGCCTAACTCAATCTCGGGGTCAAGGACGCCACAGGACCCGACACGAATGAGTGTCCCCACCCCTACTCGCGCAAGTTCCTCAACAGCGATGGCGGCCGATGGACTCCCAATGCCGGTTGAGGTTACCGCAAGCTCAGTCTCATCATATACTCCCTTTGCCGTTTGATACTCACGGTGTTTGGCTACCTGCTCGACGTCATCCCACAGGGCGGTGATCGTCTCGACACGCTCTGGGTTGCCTGGAAGCAAGACAGCTTCTGGTAGTTCGTCGGCTGCCACCTCAATATGATACTGCTGTTCCTCGCTTGGACGCTCACTATCCATATTGACTACCACAACTACTGGGTGCGTCTTCAGGATGTCGTCCCCGATGGCCGTCGTTAGCTGACCGGCGTTGTGTTTGCTCTCCGATCGTGTCCGTAGTCAACTTCCAGTTGCCTCTCCCAGTTCCCCGGCAGTCGACCGGTCAATGGCTGCTTTGACGGCTTCCTGAAACGGGTCCAGAAATGTCTCAACAGTCTCACTCTCAGCGTACACACGCAGATATGGCTCTGTCCCACTCGGCCGAATCAGTATCCAGTCGCCTGACTGAAAGTCCAACCGCAGCCCATATTCGGTATCAATCGCTGCGTCTGGATACTGTTCTGGGAGTCGCTCCTTGAGCTGTGCCATGGCTTTTCCCTTGGCGTCCTCGGGACAGTGGATGCTTACCTGTCGCTATGGTCGCTCCTGTACTGGGGCGGTTAATGAGTGTATTCCCCCGGCGGCCGCAGTTAGTGCGCTTATCAGGGCAGCACTTACCACCCCATCAATCCACCCGCCAAACTCCGGATGGATATGCTTCCATGGCTCGCCGGCAAATACAACACTCGTATCCGATGTGTCCGACACCTCGGCCATCCCCTCATGAAGTGTCCCAAGTGCTGTTCGCTTGATGCGTCCGCCGGCGGCGGTGACCCGCTCGTCAATTCGTCCTGAGGCATTTGGTGTCGTAATGACAACCGGGTCTGCGTGCTCACTCCAGCGGACATACTGCTCGCTGATGATCGCTAAAATTGTATCCTCATGAATAATTTCGCCGTCAGGACCAATGACAACCATCCGGTCGGCATCACCATCATGACCAATCCCGATATCCACATCAGCATCCGCAATGAATTGTCGTGTCTCCGTGAGCGACTCCGGTGTCGGTTTGCTCTCCCGAGCTGGAAAATGCCCGTCAATATTTGCATTTAGTGCCACTGGATCACCGCCAAGCTCCTGAATCACCTGTGGTGTTGCTCGTCCTGCCATGCCATTGCCACAGTCAACGACCACCCGAAGCCCGTCTAACTGTCCAACATGCGTCATCACATAGTCGCTGACTGCGTGTCGATACTCCTCAAGGATCTCAAGATCCCGTCGCTGCCCCCAGTCCGCCCATTGTTTGGGTTCCGGACGCGTTTCATACGCTTGCTCGATCCGTGTTTCTGCAGCTTCGTTGTACTCGGTCCCGTCGACAAACAGCTTGATTCCGTTGTCAGTCGGTGGATTATGACTCGCGGTGATCATTATCCCTCGACGACCCTGACTTGCATATGCTAATGTCGGTGTTGGCACCATGCCGACGTGTCGGACCGCAGCTCCGCCACTTTCAAGCCCTGCTTCAACCGCTGCTACAAGCCCCTGACTCGTTGTGCGGCCATCATGACCAAGAACAACTGTTGGTGGCTCTGCCTCTTCGTCGGCGGCAGTCACCGCAGCCGCACGCCCCACACGCAGTGCAACTTCCGGTGATACCGTTGTCTGCACATCTCCCCGGATCCCAGCCGTCCCAAACAGTTCCATATCGAGAGGGTGTTTCGCCGTTCACTTAGCTTACTGGCCCTCCCTCAGTGATAGAATCAAGACTACGATCGCCATCTTATCCTAACAGGAGCCGTCGGCTATCCTCGTTGAATATGCGTGACCACTGGTGTCGACATATGTTGTCTGATACAATTACAGCGGTAGCGAGGCGAAAGCCCCTGAGGTCGTGGTATAAAGCGCGCAAGCTTGATTGACAGACATGGAAGAAGTCGGGCTCCACTTTCCCACCGATGTTGGTGGGATCAAGCGGTCAGTTAATTGTGATGTGCCGTTGCCTGCTCAAACTGGTCGTGAACGTGATCCCAGTCGACAACCTCGAAAAATGCGTCAACGAATGAGCCACGGTCTGGACCGTAGTCATAGTAATAGGAGTGTTCCCAGACATCAAGCGCCAGGATAGGATGTGCCGACCATAATGCTCCTTGGTCGTGCTGATCGACCACAATATTCCGCAACTGCTTGGCAACCGGGTCGTATACAAGCAATGCCCACCCACTTGCGGCTCCGGCGGCAGCCTTGAATTCGCCTTTCCAGCCCTCGTATGAGCCAAAGTCCTCCTCAATCTGCTCTTGTAAGGCTCCTTCCGGCTTTCCGCCACCGTTTGGTGACATATTCTCCCAAAACAGCGTGTGGAGATAATGCCCACAGCCGTTGTGCGTGATATCTCGGATTGCAGCGGCTGAGCTACCAAAGTCACCCGCCTCGCGATTCTCCGCTAACGTCTCCTCGGCACTTTTAATTCCGTTGACATAGCTTTGATGATGCGTGTCATGATGCCATTTCATGACCTGCTCATCAATGTGCGGTTCCAGCGCATCATACTCATATGGCAGTGGCGGCAGTTCGGGCTGTGAATGTTCGGGCATAACGATCCCTACATGTAATTGGTCTCAATACTCTTAAATGTGCGTCCGAGTTTCAGCCTGATCGCTCCGTTGTCTACCGATCAGCCAGGTTTGAAAAAGCTCTATTGTGTTTCTTGATCAGTCTTCTTCACCGCGGGCCCGCTTGAACATGCTCAGAGCTTTCTCACGGCGGTCACCGTGATCGACAATAGGGTCCGGATATTCCGGGGCGGCTCGTCGTCGCTGGGTCAATGAACACTCATGCCACTCGTGTATCACCTCTGGGTCAACGCCCTCAAGTTCCGGCACATATTGTGTGATATACTCCGCGTCAGGATCGTATCGTTCGCCTTGGGTCATCGGGTTAAAGATCCGGAAATATGGCTGGGCCTCGGTCCCAGTTGAGGCTGCCCACTGCCACCCGCCGTTGTTGTTTGCAATATTGTGGTCAGCGAGTTTCTGTTTGAACCACGCATAGCCTTTCCGCCAGTCAATGAGCAGATCCTTGGTAAGGAATGAGGCTACGATCATCCGCACACGGTTGTGCATGTACGCCTCCTCTCGCAGTTGTCGCATTCCGGCGTCGACTATTGGATATCCGGTGTTGCCATCCTTCCATGCTTGGAGTGCTTCCGGGTCATCACGCCACTGAATCTCGTTTTCATACTCCTTGTAGTTCTCTGAGACGACGTCGGGATTGTCATCAAGCACCTGGATATAGAACTCACGCCAGGCCAGTTGTGACTGGAATTCTTCGACGGATTCGGCTGCACTCTCAGTTTCGGCGGCTTGCATTGCATCCTCGGTGGCGGCATAAAGCTCTCGAACACCGATTGTTCCAAACGCTATGTCCGCCGATAGACGCGATGTACACTCCGCTGTCGGGTAATCTCGCTTTTCATCGTACTCGAAGATCGGTCCCGAGCAAAACGCTTCTAACCGTTCTCTGGCTGGAGCAGGCCCAACCGGCTGTACTTCCGCCTCCGGTTGCTCAAAGCCCAACTCAGAACGTGTCGGTAGTGGCTCGTTGTCCTCAACCGAGGCCAACTCCGCCGCGGAGGGGGGCTCTCGTGGCGGCTCCTTTGGCCGATCTCGCCATTTCTTCCAGAAATATGTATACACCGCATATGGG
>JBEQBL010000105.1:0-6872 GCA_041639835.1 Salinarchaeum sp. | reverse complement strand
CGATGACATGACACGGGCTGTTGAGGCTCCGGAACGGGCTGTCTCGCGGATGTCACCGTATCTCGCTGTTGGGGCCATTGGGATTCGCGAACTATGGGCTGGAGCCAGTGAGATCTATGATGCTGTCCACGGCGGTGAGCGTCGCAATGTGGATAAATACCGGTAGGAACTAAGCTGGCGCGAACAGAACTATCACCTTCTGTATTATATGCCGGATCTGCCGGTCTCGAATTACAAGTCCTTCCCCAACGAGATTGCCTGGCGGTCCGATGAGGAGGCCTTTGAGGCCTGGACGGCCGGTGAAACCGGCTATCCGCTTGTTGATGCCGGGATGCGACAGCTCAATACGGAAGGGTATATTCATAACCGCCCTCGACAGGTCGCCGCAAGCTTCCTGAGCAAACATCTGCTGATTGACTGGCGCAAAGGTGCTCGGTATTTCACCAAACAGCTGATTGATCACGATTACGCCTCTAATCACGGCAACTGGCAATGGATCGCCTCAACGGGTACCGATTCCGTTGACGTACGCATTTTTGATCCGGTCAGCCAGATGTCCAAATACGACGATGACGCAACGTACGTTCGTGAGTATATCCCCGAACTACGTGATGTGCCTGCCGGGAAGATTGTCGACTGGCCAACCCTCTCGCGACACGAACGTGAGCAACTTGCATCCGACTATCCCCACCCGATTGTTGATCGTAACAAGGGATACGACCGTGCCCAGCGGGTCTTTGAGCAGGCCCTCGGTAAACGATAACGCTGGTGGCCCGTGGGCCTGCGCCGGGGCTCACAGACAGTGGATGACTGCGTTTTGCTGTCCTCGGACGGTCACTGCTGATGTCGCCAAAACTCGTCTTCGACGGTGACCTCTTTTTTGAAAATTGGTACCTCCTCCTTGAGTCGATCAATCCCATCCTCAACGGTGCGAAAGGCCTCTTGGCGATGCCCGGCGAGAACAACCACAAAGACGATGTCCTCACCAGCCTCGATAACCCCGGTCCGATGGTGTGCCAACACACGATATACGCCCTCACGCTCCTCTAGGGCTGCTTGTAACGCTTCCAGTCGCTGTGTGGCAACGGGCTCGTATTTCTCGAAACTGAGTTGTTCCGTTGGCGGATCCTCCGGTCCATCGCGGCGACGGACTCGTCCGGTAAATGTGGCAATTGCGCCTGCTTGATCGGTATCCGCAGCCTGCTTTGCTGTCCTCACAAGCGTCTGTAAGGTCACATACTCCTCGGTGTCATGCAGTTGCCGTGTGAGCGTGTCAAGATCAACTGCTTCCGGTGTTGGCGCCTCTAAGAGAATCTCACCGGCTGGAGGCTCCGGTTGGTCACCAAGGACAACCCGTGGGACGGCGATGTCACTATGCCCTTCAAGAATAGCATAGTCGTAGGTTGCTGCAAGCGTATCAAGTGTCTTGGCAACCGTTCGCTGTTCCCCGGTTGCAAACCATCGATTCTCGGCAATGCCGTAGGTGACTGCTGCGCCAGCTGTCCGATGCCGCGCTGTATCTTTGCCGGCGGTATCGATATCCGGCGGATGCGTGAGATGCTTGACCGTTGCCACGGTGCCATCAAGCGTCTCAACGAGATTCTCAACAAGGGTTGTCTTCCCGGCATCGGAGGGACCGGAGACCCCCAGAGTATACATATTCCTGTTCATGAATGCAGACGGCTTGTAGGTGACGCCGCCGGCAGCGTCGCCATGGCGACGCCGGATCACTGATTGCCCTCGGCACGAAAAAGTGTAATATCCTCCGCAGCACAACTCACCGTCAGGGAGTCGCCAACCGCCGGTGGGGCTGTTGTCTGTTCAACGACTAGCCGGTCACCAGTGGTGGCTCGTATTGTTATTTCATACTGATGCCCAACATCGGTCACGTCAATTACCTCTCCTGATAGTGAGAGTGCCGTGGCCGCATCGGCCGGGGCAGTAGTGAGATGATGTGGTCGTAGATGACACAATACGGGCGTGCCAGTGGTACCTTCGATGCTTGCCTCCGGGAGATGGACTGTTTGCTCACCAAGTGCGACTGTCAATGGTGTCTGTTCACATATCGTCCCGGTTAGCGTGTTTGACCGACCCAGAAATCCAGCAACAAACGGGTTGGGTGGCGACTCATACAGGGCTCTGGGTGTTCCTGTCCCTGCAATGCGTCCATCGTTCATGACCACCATCCGGTCGGCCAAGGTCATTGCCTCTTCCTGATCATGAGTCACAAACAGCGTTGTAATCCCGGTTTCCTGCTGGATTCGGATGATTTCATCCTGTAGGCGCTCACGCAGGGTCCGATCAAGCGCGGATAACGGCTCATCAAGCAACAGCACGTCCGGCTGTGGCGCCAGCGCTCGGGCCAACTCCACTCGACGCTGCTGGCCGCCACTGAGTTCCGTTGGGTAGGCTGTCCGCTGATCGCTTAACGACACAAGCCTGAGATATTCCGTGATCCGCTGATCGCGCTGGGCAGCGGTCAGATCCTGCGGGGCCAGTCCATAGGCGATGTTTTCTTCAACGGTCATATGCGGATACAGCGTTGACTGCTGGAAGACAATGCCAATCTGACGGGCTTCTGGGGGTTTGTTAGTCATCGGCTCTCCACGAAGTCTGATCTGGCCATCAGTCGGGCGCAGATGGCCGGCAATCGCTTGGATAATCGTTGTTTTGCCACATCCACTCGGGCCGAGTAAGGCGACAAGTTCGCCCTGTTTAAGCCCAAATGAAACTTCAGCAACAGCATGCTCGCCACCATACCGGTGTGACACTGCATCAATCTCAAGGATCATTGGTTAATAACCGTCGGCGCACGTCCAAACCGCTGGACCGCCGCAAGGACGACAAGCATGATCCCAAGCAAGGCCAACGCAAGCGGGACAATCTCATCGATCCCCCCAGCAATAAAGTCAACCCAAATCCGCGTTGGCATTGTCCGAGGATTGTATGCCACCATCATCGTTGCTCCAAACTCCCCAATCGCCCGGGCAAAGGTCAACACAACACCGGCGATAATCGAGCCACGTGCCAGCGGTAACGAAACATGCCAGAAGGTCGCCAATGGTCCATAGCCGAGTGATCGTGATGCCTGTTCCAGTCGGCGGTCAATGCCGCTAAATCCGGCTCGCGCGGTGATAATCACAAATGGGGCAGCCACAAAGGTCTGTGCTAAGACCACTCCGATGAGACTGTCTGTCAGTTGCATCCCCGTCGCAGCGGCTGCCGCCCCAATTGGGGTAAACCGGCCGACAGCGGTCAAAATCATCGCGCCACCGACAACCGGTGGGACGATCAATGGCAAAATCACAAGCGCCTCGACAAGTCGCTTCCCAGGGAAGGAACTCCGAGCAAGGACATAGGCCAGCGGAACGCCAAACACGGTCGCGACTGTCGTTGACACTGGCACCGTCAACAGCGAGTTTCGAATCGCAATCTGTGTCTCCGGCTGTGATAACCCAGCAATCACATCGGTCACGCCTGCTCGTGCTAGAAACGCGACAAACGGCACCGCAAAATACGCCACTAATACGCCACCCAACAGTGCCGGGATCAGCAACCCGGGAGTCTTTCGCCCATGGCCGCCCCAGATCGGCCGTGAGAGACTCATAGCTGAATTGTGTCCGGCACCGCTCCATTTGCACGTGGCATGCTCTCGCTGACTGTCAATCCGGCATCGCGAAGCATGTCTGGATTATCGATGCAAAACTGCACTAGTTGACGCCCGGCTGTTGGTGCATCTGCCCCCTTCCGAACCGTCATATTATACAGAATCGGCCGTCCCTCCGCGGTATACCCCTCTTCATCAGTCGTGTAAGTTACCGTGGCATAGTGATCAGCTAATTCGGGATTCCCAAAATTATACGCGGCCGGAAATTCGTGAAACGGCATTCCATGATCGACAGCCATGTTATGATACACAATCGCAGCCGCCCGAGCCCCGGTTTCAACTCCTGCCATTATCTGTGGCTCCTCAGGTTCCTCGTAGACAACCGCCATCATCTCCTCGGTGAACCCATCCAGATCATGTTCCCGTTCGGCCAACTGAAATGCCTGTACCGCCCGATAGCCAAGTGGATCAAGATCCGGGTCCCCGATTGCAATGGCCCCCTCCTCGGCGTTTCGCGCGAGATCATACCACGGTGTTCCGGCGGCAAGGTGCTGGCCAAATGCCGTCTGCTGGTTGTAGCCTACTCCAAGCGTATTCGTCGCAAACGCAATGTCCCAGTCGGTATACTCCTCATACAGCCGATCGCGAAGAAGGGTTGCATCTGCACTCACAATGACATCCGGGTACTTTGTTCCGTCCTCAACCATTCGCATCACAGCATTTGTTCCATAATACTCGCCTTGGACGGTGATTCCTGTTTGTGACTCGAATGCCGGATTGATGTACTCACCAAATGTCTGCGCCAAACTTCCGGCCGAAAGGACCGTCACACTATCTGCAGGGTCGGTAGCGCCACTGCTTCCACCAATGCCAGCACAGCCAGCAAATCCAACGGTGCCCCCAACAATGGCCCCGAGTACTTTTCGACGGGATGTTGCCATAGCTATGCCAGCTGATGACACGCTACCATGTTGAATTGTAACGGTTTCTATCTAGGTATTTTATTATTGCAATCAGATTTCATTACGACTGCAGATCCACCCAACTCGTATACATACACCAGGCTGTGGACTATCGACGGGATTTTGATCATCTGTATCGCAGAAACACCGGTAGTCTGCGATCCCATGCCTAATCACTCACCAGGCGTATAGCGCCTTGGGCGCCCCTGTGGGCGTCACCAGCCGCGGTCTTGCGTGATCAGGGCCGTAGTAAATGCCGTTACTGTCGTATACACACCGAGAGTGTCCTGCTCGCTGACCGCCGTAGCAAACTGCTCGGTCCACTGGAGGTGTTCAAGCAGTTCAGTAGAGGCTGTTCGGACCGTCTCATCGGTGCTTCCGGCGATAGCGCTAAGACATGCTAACTCCGTCGCGATATGGTCCGGCCGTCCATCACCACGTGTCGGCGTGAATCCGATCCGATCGTATATTGATTGCACGGTGGTAGCCGGTGATGATCGTAAACGACCGCCTGTCTCCCCGAATGCGGAGGGGGTTTCCGGAGCCGTCTCCGGCGCCGAGCCATGGTGTGCCGACGCAAACGGCGGCACATACGTTGGGCCCGGGACAGCAAACAACGACTCATAGCTTCGCTCAAGTGCCTGTCGCTCCGCATCGTTGAGCAGTGGTGCTGGATCGACGCCAAACGGGTCCATCAACGCCTCAAGCCGTAGCTGGTTTTCGCGGAGCTGGATGAGCAGGTCAACATCTCCGGCAAAAAGCCGTGAGAGTAACTCATAGGTTTGTGCTCGTGCCGCGGCAAATTGCTGGGAGTGTGTCATCTGTCTGTCGGTCGAACCTCAACGAATGTGTCATATTGTGAATGGCTGCCGCCGGCAATATCGGTAATACCGGTATCACCCAGTTCGTTATCAAGCGTCTGGAGGTGATTTACCGCAAACCCGGAGCCAGGACCGGTCTCGTAGCCGGTCGTATCAGCTGCCGGTTCAAACGGGTCTTGTGCGGCATGACTGTTTCCATCAACGGGCTCTTCTGGGGGCGTCGCTTTATCTGGCCCCTCCACGGTCGTTCCAATCGCATTATTTGTGTTTCGTCCGTAGGCATATGCTGCGCCAACAACGCCCGGACGGATCCCTTCGGTGACTCGGGCCACTCCCTCAAGAGTGGTCCGCCCGGCGTCGATCTCGACCGGCTGTCCATTACTGATTCCGCGTTTCTCTGCATCGACCGGATTGATCCACAGTGGATTTTCCGCCTGAATCTCCCGCAGCCAGGCCGACGACTCGGTACGCCCGATGCCTCGGGCCGTATGCTTCCAGTTAATCAACTGTAGCGGTCGGTCCGGAGTTTCATCGCTGACAACCGGTACCTGTATATCCCC
The DNA here is from genome assembly GCA_041639835.1 of Salinarchaeum sp. Lineage (GTDB taxonomy): Archaea > Halobacteriota > Halobacteria > Halobacteriales > Salinarchaeaceae > CAZFMU01. The sequence continues at coordinate 922 of JBEQBL010000105.1, read as the reverse complement.
GTTGTAATGTTTCGCATCCGTTACATTCGGGAGTGGATCAAACCGCTCACCGGTATATGAGTGAATGTGTGTTGCTTTGTTTTCGTTATAGAAATCAACACGTGTTGAAAGTGTGTATGCAAGGTGTTCGCCCTCATACGCGTTTGTTTCAGGATCATTTTCCACATACTGCCGATCATATCCAAAGCGGTCAAACTTCTCCTCATAGTCCTCTGTTGGCTGCTCAAACCGCCCGCCGCGGTTCAACACTGTCACGACCTTTGCCCAGTCCTGTGGCGCAACCGCTGATCGCCACTGATCGACGAGCGACTCATCGCCAAGCCCCTTGGCAACCGAGGCTCGAAGTATTTCCCGCTCGTCGGTGTCGGCATCGGGCACCGGTTCACCGTCGTATGCGATATTGGCAGCCAGTTTGACCCAGAAGTCATAGCTGTGATCAAGTGGATAGGTGCGTCCCTCGGTGTCCATCAGTGCATCTTCACCGACCGCCGGAAGGTCCATTTCCTTGCAGAGATCAATTAGTACGTCCCCGAAGGGTCGCGGGCCATCGAAGACCTGCACGACCGGTCGCGTGAGTTTCCCATCCTTGAGGACCTTATTCATGTTCGCATCGAAGTTTTCCCACCGCTCTAGGTAGGTCGGCTCTGGGAGGATGTAATCCGCATGCCGGCTGGTTTCGCCAATAACCGTATCGCAGGCAACGATTAACTCAAAGTTGTCCTCATCCTGCATCAAGTCGGGAATAGTATCCCCACCAGCGGCGGACATGACATTGTTGGCACCATAGGCGCGCAACAACAGCGCTTTGGCCTCATATGGATACTCGTCTTTAGCCGATGGCCAGACCTCCTGGATTACCTGCGGATGGCTATACCAGGGTCGTTCGGCGGGATACGGATCTTCGCCGTTGTCAATTTTCTCC
>JBEQBL010000104.1:0-6905 GCA_041639835.1 Salinarchaeum sp. | reverse complement strand
GTCAACTCCTGTGTCAAGTGCCTGGCCCCATGCATCGGTCCCGGGGAATGCGGGCAACAACGCCGGATGCACATTTAGCGTCGTTGGCTGGGCCGTGAGAAATGTTTCCGAGAGAATCCGCATATATCCATCCAGACAGACGAGGTCATACTCATACGCCGCTAAGACATCGTTAATGCGGTGTTCGTGTGCCTGCCGTGACTCCTCCGCATCGCGCTCAACAACTTCGACTGGAATGCCCCGCTGCGCTGCCTTATCACAGATTGGCGCGTCGGCGTCGTTTGTGAGTAGTACCGCAAACTGAGCTCCCCCTGGAGCCCGGTCGTGAATGTTGATCAGATTTCGCCCGCGATTGCTCGCTAGGCCAGCAAGGCGCATATGCGATGCCCCGGTGGCAGTGCGCAAAGAGGTTGCGATCCACCCCCCGGTGTACCGGCCGCTTCGATATCCTTTTGCGCCGGGGACTGACATCTCGGGGTATGTCCGATCGGCTCTACGCCGTGTCGCCGCTTGATGGTCGGTATGCGGACCGGACAGCTCCACTGGCTCCGTATGTCAGCGAGGCGGCGCTCATGCGCGCTCGCATCCACATCGAAGTTGAGTATCTTATCGCCCTTGCGGAACTGTCGGCGACACCGGTCGATCTCACGCCAGCCGAGTGTGAGACCTTACGCGAGCAGTATCGCACCTTTACCGAGGAAGATGCCCGTACAATCAAACAGCTTGAAACCGAAGGGTACGGAGATTATCCTGCGACAAACCACGATGTCAAAGCTGTCGAATACTTCCTTCGCCTACAGGTTGCCGATCGACTTCACCCATGGATTCACTTTGGGCTCACAAGTGAGGATGTTAATAACCTTGCTTACCGGCTGCTGCTTACTGATGCCGTTCGAGAGGTATTACTTCCCGCTCTCGGGACGCTTCGTGATGAACTCACCGAACAGGCACAGTCCTATCGCGATCTGCCGATGCTTGCTCGAACACACGGCCAACCAGCGACCCCGACAACTCTTGGCAAGGAACTGGCAGTCTACGCGGCCCGGCTGGGCCAGCGTATCAGTACGATTGAGACGGCTGTTGACAACCTTGCCGGGAAGCTTGGCGGTGCCTCCGGCACGTATGCAGCCCACGATGTCGCTTACCCGGATGTTGACTGGTCACAGTTTGCCCGCGAATTTGTTACAGAGCTTGGACTTGAGTTTGTCCCGCTGACAACACAGATTAACCCCGGTGATGATATCGCAACGCTGCTGCATGCGTTTGTCCAGGCCAATGACGTTCTCTTGGATCTTGACCGAGACATGTGGCGATATATTTCCGATCGGTACTTCGGCCAGCGACAGCCCGATAGCGAAACCGGCTCCTCAACGATGCCACACAAGGTCAATCCAATTGACTTCGAAAACAGCGAGGGCAATCTTAAAAAAGCAAACGCCGACCTGAATTTTCTTGCTGAGTCGATCACTCAATCGCGGCTCCAGCGTGATCTTTCCGACTCAACAGTCAAACGCACCATCGGGGCTGCCCTTGCACACTGCCTGCTTGGCTATCGTAAAACTGCCGACGGACTTGATACGGTTGTACCAAATGAGCAGGTTATCCGTGCCGACTTGGCCGACCATCCGGCGGTCATCGGTGAAGCGATTCAGACCGTCCTCCGCCGGGAAGGACATGCAGATGCATATGAGCAACTCAAGGCCCATACTCGTGGCAAAGAGATCACCCTGGACGACTTCCGTGATCTTATTGCCGACCTTGATATCCCGGATGCCGTCCGTGAGGACTTGCTTGCGCTTGATCCGGCTAGCTATACTGGTCGCGGAGCCAGACTTGTTGACACGCTTTCAGACAATGAGTGATGGAGTCGCGGATGCATGTCGCCTATTTCCAGGCTATCCATCTGCCAGGTGAACTCTCCCATCCTACTTGCTCATGCCTTTGGCCGTTCGCTCCTTGAGCGTGGAGCGTAGCGCTTCCCCCGGCTAACATAACGTCTTGAGTGTCTGTTCAAGACTGTCGGCGGCGGTATGCAGTTCTGAGACACGAATATACTCCCGCTTGGCATGCGCAACCGGCCCCACCGCATCCTTGAGCTGTCCGGGACCGAAGATAACCGTCGGTGCGATTGTCGCAAAATACGATGCCTCTGTGGCTGCTCCAAACGGACGCACTGTTCCGTTTGTCGCCGCTTGCAATGCGTTGACTACCGGTTCCTCCGGCGAAGTCGAGAACGCCTCCAGAAATGCCGTTGTCTCATTGGCCATTGTCACACATCCCTTGACATCTGCCGGTAGCAGTGACTGTAGATACGATTCAAACGCCTTCTGAAATCCCGTGGCTGATTCTGGGGGGACACTGCGGCGGTCGAAATCGATCGTACATGTTGCCGGGATCTGATTGATCGCTTCGCCGCCGTCGATTCGCGTGGGGGTCAGTGTTGGGTTCCCAAGGGTGTCATGTTCGCCGGGGCCATGCGTATCATCAAATGTCTCAAGCGCAGTCAACGCCGGTTGTGCCGCCGCTACTGCATTGCTCCCGGCTGCTGGCTGTGCAGCGTGTGCTGCTTCCCCAGTCAGGGTAATCGTCCCGGAAAACAGCCCGCGGGCAGCGTGGCACACGTCTAGCCCGGTCGGCTCTCCGACGATCACGGCATCAGCGGTCATGCGATCGCGTAGGGCAGCCGCCCCGGTCTGGTTGGTCTCTTCATCGGGCGTAATTGCAAGCGTTATTGTCCCCTCTGTCGGCTGCGTTCGAATAAATGCTGCCAGCATTGCTGCCAGAGGTCCCTTCGCATCACATGCTCCCCGCCCCCGGACCACTGGTGTTGTCTCGTCGGTCCCGGGAACAGTCTCCGTTCGCTGATACGGCTGGTGTGGCGGCACGGTATCAATATGCGTATTGAGAATCACATGCGGGCTGCCGGACCCACGCTCGGCAAGGATGTTCCCGGCTGCATCCACCGTTGTCTCAATACCAGCGTCAGCGAGTGTATTGACAACAAACTCTCGCATAGCGGTGACATCCTCATCCGAGGGGGTGTCAACAGCCTGCTCATGAAACGCCTCAACATCAAATGCAGCCATGATTACTGCCCTCCATCGGTCACCGGCGGATTGGAGGGCACTTTTTCGAGGGCGGTCTCATCACGTGCCCCCTCCGAGATTCCCGGAGCCTCCCGTTCAACACGGGTGACATCGGTGAGTGTTTCTCGTCGTCGCACAACGCGACCATCGACTGTTACCTCGGCCGGTCGTGGCTGTGAGTGGAACTGACTGGCAAGTTCGTATCCGTAGGCCCCGGCGTTTCCAATTGCCAGAATATCCTCACGCTTGGGGGCAGCCACCGGACGATCAGTTGCAAAGACATCCGCACTGGTACAACAAGGCCCGCCAATCGCCACCGGCGTCTGTTCCCTTTCGGGGCCTGTTACATTCCTGATTGGGTGATATGACCCGAACATCGCCGGTCGAACCAGTGTTGCAATTGAGGCATCAACGCCGACAACGGTTGCCTCGGGCGTCTGCTTGACAGTGTTAACCGTTGTGAGAATGACCTCTGCATCGGCGACAATATACCGTCCTGGCTCTAGCTTTAGCGTTGGTTCGATACCTCCAACCGCCTCGCGTACCCGATTGCCCACCGTTGCTAGCTCAAGTGGTGCAACATCCTCGCGGTATGGAACCCCAAATCCGCCACCGATGTCAAGAAAGTCAAGCCCGTCAACCTCGTCTGTTAGCTGGGCCACCTTTTCAATTGCCGCACAGTGTTTCTCCAGATCATCATGTAACACGCCACTTCCCATGTGGGCATGGAGCCCGACGACATCGAATCCCTGATCACGCAAGTTCGCCACAAACGCCGGCACACGGTTATACGGAATTCCAAATTTGGCGTCCTTTCCAGTGGCCACTTTCTCGTGATGCCCCGTTCCGATACCGGGATTAACTCGTACGGCAACCTGCCCGTCATATCCGAGTGCAGCCAGTCGATCGGCTGTATCGCCAGCTCCAAGCGTGAGTGTGAATCCCGGATTCTCCGTTGCCACCGCCGTCGCATACTCAAGATCCGTTTGTGGCGGATTGACTGCTGTGTACTGTAGTTCATTTGGATCCGCCCCAGCAGCAAGTGCGCGTTTGATCTCTCCGCCGGCGGCACACTCAATTTTCACCCCCATCGATACAAGCCGACGTAGCACGGCCTGCCCGGTATGTGCTTTTGCCGCATACATTACCGTCGCCTCAGGGAAGGCCTTGGCAAAGCGTTGATAATTTGCGGCGACACGATCTGGATCAAGGACATACAGTGGTGTCCCATGATCGGCTGCTAACGCCAGCAACCGGTCATGATCCCAGTCCGCAAGTCGGCGAACCGGTGCTGAATCGACGACGTTCTCTCCCATTGCTGTGTGATTGGGCACCGACTGATTGAATCTGTTGATCGGACCTCTGCCGGATTCGGCGGTCTTTAATCCATACGGTGGTTGTCACCGCGTAGGACGTATGCAGGTTGGTGTTGTCGGCGCTGGACTCTCCGGGCTTATGCTCACCCATGAACTGACCGATCAGGGAGTTTCTGTCCAGACCTTCGAAGCCCGTGGCCGTCCAGGAGGCATTATCTGGAGTCGCCAGCACAACGGCCAGGTCCTTGAACTTGGGCCTCAGCGGCTTCGTGCTACTCCTCAATTGACAACGCTTGTCGATACACTGGGACTTGCTGACCAACTCCGTCGTGGCGACGATACCCAGCCACTGTACTTGTACTGGAACGATGACCTTTATACCATCCCGCTTTCCGTTCGGGAAGCGATCACAACCGATCTACTGAGTCTTTCAGGAAAACTCCGTATCCTTCTGGAACCGGTCACCGGCGACGGGCAACCGGATGAGTCAGTCAACGCCTTTCTGACCCGCAAGTTTGGCGCTGAAGCGGCACAACGCTGCTTTGGTCCCCTCTATAGTGGGCTATATGGCACTGATCCTCGCGAGATGCTCATGAAATACTCGTTGGGACGGGCGCTTGATAATGCTGGTATTAACGGGAGTATTCTTCTGTGGGCAGCAGCGAAACTGCTCCGGGGTCGTGATACGCCACCGATCTATACCTTTGATGATGGTCTTGGCGTGCTTCCCAAGCGACTGTATGAGGCCCACGCTGACTCGATTGCGCTGGCTGAGCCGGTAAACGCGATCAAACGCGATGGTGATGCGTACCAGCTTATTACAAGCGACCGAACAATCCGTGTTGATGAGGTGGTCCTGACAACTCCAGCTCCGGTCACCGCCGAGTTACTTGCGGAGATCGACGTCGATGTGGCGACAACGCTTCGACAGTTCCGGTATAATCCAATCGGGATGGTGTTTCTCGAATCGACGTTTGATCAGCCAGGCATTGGTACCCTTGTGCCATCAGACTCCGATCTCCCCGTCAGCGGACTCACCTGGAATGCAAGTTTTCTGGACCGTGATCAGGTCTTTACCGCCTATCTTGATCCAAGCCATTACCCAGCTGTCTCACAGGCTTCAGCGGATACGCTTGGTGCTGTTGCCGCACAGGCCTTCGAGACAATCACCGGGACGACGGCAACACCAATTGATGTGCATCGCTGGCTGCCCGGCATGCCTGCTTATGATCGATCGTGGACAGCACTTGATGAACTTACACCGCCATCGGGGATTCATCTGTGTGCGAATTATGTCGGTCGCCCTGGCATCCCGGGCCGTCTCCGCCGGGCAACAACCATCGCACAATCAATTGCCTCCGAGTACCGGTGATCTCTCTGTCCGTAGGCTTTTGTCCACGTAGCCAAAGGCAGGAGCACAGTACATTTCGTCGTAGCTATGACCACTGGGATTGTTCTACTAAACTTCGGTGAACCGTCGACGCCCGACCGTGATGTCGTCTTAGAGTATCTCACGCGGATCTTTATGGACAATGCCTCGCTTGAGGACGCCAGTTCCGAGGCAGAGGTCCGTGACCGCTCACGGGAACTTGCCCAACGCCGGTTGCCGGGACTGCTTGAGGAATACGAGGCCATCGGCGGCTCGCCGTTGCAGTCCCAGGCCCGTGACCAACGCGATGCCATTGCCACGTTCCTCACTGATCGGGGCCATGATGTGGCTGTCTATCATGCCATGCAGTTTGTCGAACCGCTGATTTCTGATGTGGCCACTGAACTGGCTGCTGATGGGCATGATGAACTTCTTGCGATTCCGATGTACCCGCTTTGTGGCCCCTCAACGACCGTCTCTTCGATTGATGCCTTACATGAGGCCATCGCTGCTGTGGATGGCTATGACCCAACCATCCGATCAGTCAGCGGGTGGCATCGGGTGCCAGCATACAACCGGATCAAAGCTGACGCCATTGCTGACTTTGCCGCGGCCGAGGGGCTTGACCTTCATGACCCGGAGACCGCTGTTGTCTTTTCGGCCCACGGCACACCAGTAAAATACCTTGCGGATGGCAGCCGGTATGATACATATGTGACCGAGCATGCGGCGATGATCGCGCGATTGCTTGAACTGGACGAATATACGATCGGCTATCAAAATCACGCCAATCGTGATATTTCATGGACCGAACCGGAAACCGAGGCGGTTATTGCGGATATCGCCACGGACGCGGAGCATGTGATTGTTGATCCGTTGAGCTTTATTCATGAACAGTCCGAAACGCTCGTTGAGCTTGATATTGATCTCCAGGAGGATGCCGAAGACGCTGGGGTTGCATTACATCGCGTCCCCGTGCCACATGATGATCCACGACTTCCCCGATTATTAGCCAACCTTATTGAGCCACTGCTTGTCGGCGGCGACCCTGGGTATTACCAACTTCGTCAGTGTCAGTGTCAACCTCGTGAGGGCACCTACTGTCTTAATGCTCCGCGAAACGGGCCCCCGGAG
>JBEQBL010000103.1:0-7010 GCA_041639835.1 Salinarchaeum sp. | reverse complement strand
GCTTGTCGACCAAATCACATGGCTTCCCCAATGGGTGATCGAAGGGGCAATTGCGGTCATAATTGTTTTTATCGGCTGGTATATTGCCAAAGCAGTTGTTAGACTGGCTGGTCGACCGGTCGCACGGCGGTTTGAGCGACCAAGTGTGGCACGAACGGTACTGCAGGGCATTCGAATACTCATTATAACCGGGGCAGTCGCCGTTGGGGCTCAGGTACTTGGCTTTCGACTTAATGAACTACTGCTCTCGGTAACCGTGTTTTCAGCGGTGTTAGCCGTTGTCTTGGCACCAATTGTCGGATCATTTATCAGCGGGCTCTTCGTGTTGGCCGATCAGCCATTCGAGATTGGCGATATGATCCAACTTGTTGATGAGGACATTCAGGGATATGTCGATGATATTACGCTTCGATATACCAAACTTTTCACACTCGATAATACATTCATTGTCGTTCCAAACTCGACGATTCGTGATCGGGATATTCTCAATTACTCCGCGGAAGATGAGCGCATTCGTCGTGACATTGATATTGTGATTACCTATGAGAGTGATCTGGATAAGGCGCAGAATGTAATCGAACGAGCGGCCAGGGAAGTTGATGCTGTTGTTGATGGCGGACCGGATATTCGGATCTCACGGGTCCGATACCCGGCACGGCCAACCTGCTATATTGTTGCCTTCGGTGATCATGGGATTCAGCTTCGCCTTCGGTACTGGGTTGAACGGCCATACCGGCTATTGCAGGTTGAATCGGACGTCCAAAAGCAGATCTGGGAGGCGCTTGCGGACACGGATATTGAGTTTGCATACCCACACAGTCAATTGGTGTTCGACGAAACAACAGGAGAGGTGCCGGTTGCACTGCGACATCGAACGGATGAAAGCCAGACACAAAACCAACGGATGTCAGCAAGTGACCCGGATCAGTGATAGCGGTTATTATGGCGGGGGAACGACGACGACCTCCGCTTCAATTCGGTCGCGAAGGAATGACGCAATATCCGGGTCATTAAGCAGACGATTAACAGCCTGGCGCCAGCGACTCAGTTGCTTGTGACCGATAACAACAATGCCAGGGGTTTCGGCGGCGACTTCCTCAAGAATTGTTTCCTCAACCAGAAAGCCGCCGCGAACGACATAGCGGGCATTTGGCAGAGGGCCAAAGGCCTCGTGCACGGCTGATTTTAGCTCTTGGCGGGTAACGCGGGCACTGGATTGGTATAAATCGACATGTAAGATCGTCAGATCACCGTTCTCACGCTCAGCAATCTCAATCGCCCGCTCAAGGGTTCGCCGAGAGTGATCAGTCAGCGGATGCCGAACCGGAACCAAAACGTCCACACTAACGATGAACCGGGGCATGGTCCTAAGTGTTACTTTGACCGGCGTCGCCAAACCAGAAGGTAGGGCGTCTCAAAGAGAGATCCCCGAGAACCACAAGGCGAGTGAAGATTTATTACCCACCATGGTAAATGGTTACATGGTCAGAAGATGATGGAGCCAAACGCGGAGCTGACCGAACAAGCGAAATCGATTTTCGACCAGCTTGGCTACACGGTCGTTGACACCGGCAGTGAAGTCCGTGCGGAGCGCGACTGGAAAGTCGTGCATGTAACACCAACACAGGCGGGTGATACCGTTCCTGATGCCGGGTCACTTCGATGTTTTGTCACGCCACAGTCACAGGTCACAACACTTCGCCAACGGCTCCATGACTATGATCCGGATTATGAGTGGGCGATTATCGGTGTCGATGGAGACGACTACGAGGTTGCCAGGGCGCCACCAGGGCCAGGACAGGGTCGATTGACCTGATCTGAGACCCGGTCAGCGGGACGGCCAGATCACCGCTGACGAAGAATCCTTACTGGTACATCCGGGACACAACCCATGCACGTCCATGTCAATGCTGCAGTAAGCGCAGACGGCAAACTCTCGACGCGACGGCGCGATCGTGTTACAATTAGTGGTCCAACAGATTTCGATCGGGTCGATGAGATCCGGCGACGGTGCGATGGAATTCTTGTGGGAGTTGGAACGGTCCTGGCCGATGATCCACAGTTAGATGGACCGGATGACGGATCGTCACCGGCCCGTGTTGTCGCCGATTCACGAGGCCGCACACCGGTTGATGCGGAGATTCTTGATGATACGGCGGACACCTATCTGTTAGTCTCAAAGTCACTGTCCGAGAAACGACGTGACCAACTCATGACCGCCGGGGCAACGTTGATTACAACCGGTGACACACGCGTCGACGTTGCACAGGCCCTCCCGAAGTTGGCCGAGCATGGGATTGAGTATCTCCTTGCAGAGGGCGGCGGCGAGTTACTCTTCTCATTGTTTGATGCCGGCGTTGTCGATGAACTGTCACTGTACGTTGGGCCAATGATTATTGGTGGGCGCAATGCACCGACACTCGTTGACGGTGAGGGATTTGTGGACACATTTCCGGAATTGACCCTGAAAGCCGTCGAGCAGATTGACGAGGGGGTACGACTGTACTGGGAGGTGTAGTCGATCACACAACGTTTTTAGTGGCCGGCAGCGGACCGATTACATGGCGAACTACGCATCCGGTCCCGGACCCGACGGTGGCCCGTTCTCCCAGAAATTAAACGTTCCAGAGGCGCTTACCTTCGATGATGTATTGCTCCGTCCAAAGCGGAGTTCAATTGAGCCCGATGAGGCAGATCTATCAACACGGGTCTCACGAAATGTACAGCTCAATGTACCGGTTCTATCGGCCGCAATGGACACCGTAACCGAGAGTGAGATGGCCATTGCAATGGCTCGTCAAGGAGGCCTTGGCGTCTTACATCGGAACCGAAGTGTCGAGTGGACTGTTGAGGCTGTCGAACGGGTCAAACGTGCTGATGAACTCGTGATCGATCGAGAGGATGTGATAACCGCACGCCCAGACCAGAGTGTCCAGGAGGTTGATGCAATGATGAACCAGGAGGGCATTGGTGGAGCCCCGGTGGTCGACGATGACGATCGTGTGCTTGGGATTATTTCCGGCACTGATGTCCGGCCCCATCTAGAGGTTGGTGAGGACGATCCGGTTGAGGAGGCAATGACTGATGAGGTCATCACCGTCTCACAGTCGGTCACACCACGGAAAGCGTTTGAGTTAATGTACGATCATAAAATCGAGCGTGCGCCAGTTGTTGATGAGGAACAACGACTGATTGGCCTGGTGACCTTAGAGCGTGCGCTACAACGTCAGGAACATGGCAATGCCGTCCGTGATGAGCACGGACGACTGCGGGTCGGAGTCGCCGTTGGCCCATTTGAAACCGAGCGAGCGACACAGGCCGATGAGGCTGGAGCTGACGTGATCTTTATCGATTGTGCTCACGCACACAATGAGAATGTAATTGACAGTGCTCGGGAGTTGGCCGCTGTCGTCGATGCTGATGTGGTTGTGGGCAACATCGGTACCCGTGAGGCCGCCCGTGATATGGTTGACTTTGCAGACGGGCTGAAGGTTGGCATCGGACCAGGGTCAATCTGTACAACGCGGGTGGTTACTGGGGCCGGGATGCCGCAGATCACCGCTGTTGCACAGGTTGCGGATGTCGCCCAGGAGCACGACGTGCCCGTTATTGCTGATGGAGGAATTCGATACTCCGGGGATGCAATCAAGGCCATTGCCGCAGGGGCTGATGCGGTGATGCTTGGCTCGTACTTCGCCGGGACCGATGAGGCACCTGGACGGGTTATTACGATGAACGGCAAGAAATACAAGCAGTACCGGGGGATGGGATCCGTTGGTGCCATGAAATCCGGTGAAGGTGATGAAAATCGATATCTCAAGGATATTCCTGATGACGAGGAATTTGTCCCTGAGGGCGTTGAGGCAGCAACACCGTATAAAGGCAGTCTTGAAAGTGAACTCCACCAGTTAACCGGTGGAATGCAGTCAGGTATGGGCTATGTTGGTGCCGAGACAATCCCCGAATTCAAACAGCGAGCGGAGTTTGTGCGGGTCTCATCGGCCGGCCAGCGTGAAAGCCACGCACATGATGTTGTGATTACTGACGAAGCACCAAACTACAGTCCGAAGGACGAGTAGCATACCGTTGATTTCCCCCAGAGTTAGCGATTCAAGCGACTGTTCCACATCGCGGGGACAATCGTATCAACTGCCTCGAGGCTTGCTCCCGAGGCAGTCTGCTTGTTTTTCTGTAGAATGGACGGGCCGGGAGGGATTTGAACCCCCGACCGACGGATTAAGAGTCCGTCGCTCTGCCTGACTGAGCTACCGGCCCAAGCACCTGTATGTCACTCTGGTAGCCTCAAATAGGTTTCCTTCTCCGCAGGACAGCATGCATATAGCGGTGAAAACGGCCGGGGCTCTCTGAGACGAATTCCCCGGTCGTTAAGTGCAATGACGCGGTAGACATCTGGTGATATGAGTCGTGGGGTAGCGGTGGCGGCCATGGCGTCGTACGCCATCCTTGGATGCGGGAGCGTCGGGTTCGCCGTCGCTGAGCGATTGACCGAGCAGGACAAGGATGTGCTCATTGTCGACGAGGATCCAAGCCGGGTTGAGGCGTTACGTGATCAGGATCTCAACGCCAAACAAGGGGATATGACGGATCCAAGCCTGGCAGCTGAACTTGCCAATCGAGAGGTGGTTCTGATCATGGCTGCCGATGCCGCCACCAATCGAAAGGCGGTTGAGTTGATCCGCGAACAAAGCGCAGATCCGTTCATTGTTGTCCGCGCCAATGATCCAGTAACAAGCGATGAACTTGATGAGGCCGGTGCCGATGTCGTTATCACGCCCGCTGAGGTGATTGCTGAATACGCGTTGCGCTCCCTTGAGTCAAGTGAACTTGAGCATAAGGCAGCACAGTTGGCCGATGTGCTTCAGGCAACCGAGGGACGGGTGGGAATCATGACCCGCAACAACCCGGACCCAGACTCAATTGCCAGTGCAGCAGCGTTACAGGAGATCGCGAACCATCTTGGAACTGAGGCCGATATCCTCTATGAAGCGGGATTAGGCCATCAGGAAAACCGAGCATTTGTAAATCTCCTTGGACTTGAGCTGCTTGACTGGGATGAAGTCAACCGCGAGGAATATAGCACGATTGCCCTGGTTGATTATGCAAAAGCTGACAGTCTGACCGTTACGGCGGATATCCTGATTGACCATCATGAACCCGACGGGGACACCGAACTGCCGTTTAGTGATATTCGGCCGAGTATGTCCTCCACATCGACGATTCTAACAAAATATATTCAGGAGTTCGACATGAATGTCAGCGAGGCCGTGGCCACAGCGCTTCTCTATGGCATTCGCACGGAAACCATTGATTTCAAGCGGGATACAACGCCTGCAGACTTGACCGCCGCTGCGTATCTACATCCGTTCGCGGATCATGATACGCTTGAACAGGTCGAATCACCATCAATGTCTCCGGAGACTCTGGATGTCCTTGCCGAGGCGATTCAAAACCGGGAGGTTCAGGGCTCACATCTTGTCTCAAACGCCGGTTATATCACCGATCGGGAGGCGCTTACACAGGCCGCTCAGCATCTGTTGAATCTTGAGGGAATTACAACAACAGCCGTCTTTGGAATCGCCGAGGATACCATCTATGTTGCTGCCCGGTCAAAGGATATTCGACTTGATATTCGAAATGTCCTACAAGATGCGTACAACGAGATTGGTGATGCTGCCGGGCACTCAACCCAGGCCAGTGCTGCAATCCCACTAGGAATCTTTACCGGGATTGAGGTTACCAATGAAAATCGCGCGACACTGTTAGAACTAACCGAGGAGGCAGTCAAAAGTAAGCTCTTTGCAGCAATGGGCGTTGAAAGCGACGGCAATGGCTCCTGAGAACCGGATGTCTGACAGAGGGCCAAGAGTCAACAAACTCCTGAGGAGATTAGGCAACGGCTTCTTCTTCGTCCTCGGAATCGGCTGAGATCTGCTCAACGACATCACTGACCAGAATAACATCGCCAACAGCCTGGATCCACCGGAACGGAATCATAACGCCACGGTTGTCTCCCATTGGATCCCCGAGCAGATCCATATTCACTTTGTGCAACGCCAAGCCAGTAACACGTTCACTGCCAAAGTCAAGTTTCACATCCTCAACTTGACCGACGTATACGCCGTTAGTTGAGTATACCTCCCGCCCGACAAGAGCCGTAATCTCCTGTGGATCAGTCTCCATATGCACTAGCTATCAGGGCGGACTCTTAATTCTTGTAGGCGACACCTGACACCAACGGTAGTCACTATACCACCGCGAACCAAACCAAAGGGCAATACAAGCGAGTACCGGAGAATAGAGTCCTGTCTGAGAGTCGATATAATGGGATTGATCAAGCAGATACCGATTAGGCTGGGCTTGAGTATCCGGCTAACTCAACCTTTGAGGCGAGTTCTTCGGCCGTTACATCGACTGTTTCCGCCGTGTCGACCACGGCGCGGTCTTCATACCGGTCAGCGTCGGCAGACTCAACACCATCAATCATTTCAAGGGCCATCTCAACGACCGCTTCACATCCTTGGCATGTCATCCCAGTCACCGTTATTTCTTCGGTCATTACCTGTATATATGAAAGCGGTAGTATCAACGTTTCTGCTTTGGGTTGGATTGATCAATCAGCAGCAAGCACTGTTGGCAGGTCACCAATTGAGTCAATGATATGATCGGGCCGGTATGGCGCCGTTTCAACAGCCGCGCGATCAGTGACCCCAGTGAGAACAAGCACGGTTGTCATGGCAGTATCCGCGCCAAGTGCAATGTCAGTATCAAGTCGATCGCCAACAATAAGACACTCCTCGGGTGGCACTGCGAGGTGGTCAAGAGCGGTTTCTAACGCAACTGCGGAGGGTTTGCCAAGCATTGCATCAACGGAACGGTCAGCAGCCGCTTCAAGCGCAGCAATAATCGCACCGGAACCGGGAGCAAGTCCCTCGCCGGTTGGAATTGCCGCGTCAGGATCGGTGCCGAAGAACCACTCCGCATGCTGTAAG
>JBEQBL010000102.1:0-7020 GCA_041639835.1 Salinarchaeum sp. | reverse complement strand
AGATTCCAACGTCCTCACTGACATCCAATTCCTAACCGTCCCTTACAGTAGTCCGAGGCGAAAGCCCACGGCTAAAGCCATGGGAGGATGTCAGGACGCGAAGAATATCATAGTTGACACCGCGCGGACCTCCCACACCTCTTTATCGGTGGGGTTGGTTCACGCGTCATTCGCCCCGGCGACGGTATCAGCAACTGCATCAACGCCGGTTTCATGAACTAGATCACCAACTACGACCACATCGGCATGTTCTCCCATTGCGTATGCCGATTCGTAGTCGTGAACCCCACCTCCATAAAAGAGGGTTGCTGTCTCTAAGGCCTCTGCGGTCTGGCTGACGACATCCGGATCTCCGAAGGTCCCTGAATACTCAATGTAGATGATTTCCTGTCCAAACATCTGCTCGGCGACGGTCGCATATGCAGCGACATGGTCGGCCGGCAGGTCACACTCGGCATCAGTATAGGTGGCGACGGCCGAGTCAGGATTGAGTACAATATAGGCCTCGGTTGTTGTCCGCTCCCAGTCCGGACCACCGGTGATACGCACCCATTCTTTGTGTGCACCGGTCACCCAGAAGGGGTCACCGGCGTTGAATACCGTTGGGACGAGATACCCATCAAGTCCCGGATGATCAACAACAACATCAGGCTGATTTGGTTCCTGATATATCGGGATCTCGTAGGTTGCACATGCGTCAATAACCGGTTGGAGTTTCTCGGCGGTGATCCCAGTCGTGCCGCCAATTGCAATCGCATCCGTTCCGGTAGCGCAGACATCCTCATAGGTTTCGCCCTCGACTAACGACTTATCCGGATCGACTTTCACGATATGCGTCCAGTCCTCCCAGGCGGCGCCCATACGCGTGTCAACTGAGTTTGCGTGTATAATCGCTTCGGTCCATCCGCGGACACGCCCTATGTTGGCACTGCCGAGCGTTCTTTGTGACTAGATACCATCGGGTGTATATGGATGAGTCACCCACCCCCCCATCGGTGACCGCTGGTCTCCCTGAGAGTCCGATTCAGACAACTGGTGTCGACCACATTACCATCTGGGGGAGTAACGCCGACGATACAATTGCATTTTATCGCGACCTGCTCGGTATGCCCCTTGTCCTTCGACAACCGAATCTTGATAATCCAGCACAAACACACCTCTTCTTTGACCCTGGCGATGGGCGGATTCTCACCGTTTTTGTTGCCCCGGATCGCGAGTCAGTCCGTCATCAGCGACCAGGCACCGGTGCTGTACACCATCTCTGCTTTCGTGTTTCCCCGTCCCGCTATCGCGAGGTTATCGCTGCTCTTGAGACCGATGGCCGTGGATACAATGTCTTTGACCGCGGTATCTTCCACTCGGTTTATACAACCGATAACAATGGCTTGACCATCGAACTAACCGCTGCAAAGTATGCTATCCCCGATGACCGTCGGGGAGAAGTTCTTGCCACCGCCCAGCGACTTCGCGAAGCCGATGGTGCAGCGTATGCGACCGGGGAGCATCTTGCGGCGGCGCTTCGTGAACTTGATATTGAGGTTATCGAGCATGATCTACCCGAGGCACCAAGTGGTGTCGGTGGCCTTGATAACTGACACCGTCGCTCTGTGAGCTAACGGCGACTGTCACGGATCTGTGCCCTCCGTTGGCACGGTCACCGTGGGTCCGCTCAGGCCTGACCTTGCCAGGTCCGAATCCGCTCAGCACTGACCCCATCAACGGCATCAGCAATGGCTGTCGGGTCAGCCTCAGCCAGCTCCGCGATTGACTCAATTCCGGCCGCGACGAACTTCTCCGCGGTTTCCGGGCCAATGCCATCAAGTGCCTCAAGATCCGTCCCGGACTCAGATTCCCGTGCCTGATACTCCCGGTAGTTACAGACCGGACAGCCAAGCTCCCAGGGGTCATCATCGTCTGGCCCGTCCTGAATCTGCACCAGCGCCAACTCGTGTTTTGGACATTGCTCATCGGTCACCACGATATCGCCACGTTGTGGCAGTGGGACGGCATACTCACAGTCCGGGTACCGGGTACACCCAGCCAGTCGGGAGCCGTTTTCAAGCCGTTTGATTGCCAGTTCTCCCCCGTCTGATTCCCCACAAACCGGGCAGGGCCCAAGTACCTCCCCCTCACCAGCTTCTTCGCTGACACAGCGTGGACAGCCATGCACGAAGGTATTCCGCCCCGCAAGTATTTTGACGTGATGGAGGTCATGCTTCTCGCAGGTCCGATCAAGAATGATCGGCTCGCCGGCATCAGGCAGCGGGAGGGTGAACTTACAGTCCGGATAGCCATCGCAGCCAATGAAATACTCGCCGCGGCGATTTGATCGTACCAGCAGTTGCTCACCACACTCCGGACAGGGGCCAAGTGCCCGATCAGCTTTCAGTGACTCCCGAAGTTGCTCGCCGATCTCCGCACGCGAGTCGGCAAGTTCATCGAAAATCCGCCGGAGCATGTCACGAGACTCCTCGGTAACCGCCGCAAGATCAACCTCACCGTCGGCAATCGCCGTCATATCTGCTTCTAACTCTTGGGTCATTGCCTCATCGACGATCAGATCGGCGTATTCCTCAGCAGCGGCCACAACCGCTCTGGCGAGACGCGTTGGACGTGGCGGATCCCCTTCGACATAGCCGCGATCATAGAGCTTTTCGACGGTATGATGACGGGTGCTCTTTGTTCCAACGCCCAGATCAGCCATTGTTTCAACTAGACGCGACTGGCCGTACCGACGTGGTGGCTGCGTCTGCTTTTCGGCCAGTTGGACATCGGCCACAGCCAGTGTTTCGCCCTCTTCGAGTGCTGGGAGTTCGGTCTCATCGGCTGATGAGTACGGATAGACCGCATGATACCCCGGCTTGACAAGTCGCTTGCCGTTTGCCTTGAGCTGAATACCACGCTGACCGCCCATCAGAGTACTGCCACCATCTGGCAACATTGTTGCATCGACGCCGTTCGGAACCGGCGTTTCCGCAACCATCTTGACTCGTTTCCACGTTGCGGGCTCGGCGACGGTCGCAAAAAATCGCCGAACAATAAGTTCATACAGTTCCCGTTCAGCATCACCGAGTTCCTGCTGAGTGGGCCACTCCCCTGTTGGATGAATCGGTGGGTGGTCTGTCGACTCCTTGTCCCCTGCCGTTGGCTCAGGCGTGCCACCCTCACGTAGCATTGTTGCATCCTCACCAAAGGTTGGATGCTCGCTGAATGATTCAAGCAGTGTATCAGGATCTAAATCATCGGGATAGACGGTGTTGTCCGTCCGTGGATACGTAATGTACCCGGCGGTATAGAGATCCTCAGCAACTGACATGGCACGCTGGGCGCCATAGCCCAAGCTTCCCGCCGCCCGAATGAAGGCTGTCGTATTAAACGGTGCCGGTGGGGTATCTGTCTGTGTCCGACGCGTCAGATCCGCAACGCGAACCTGATCAGCCGCGGTTAACACTTCGACAGCGGTGTTAGCGGCTATCTGTTCGTGGATGCGCTCTGTTTCCCGGCCCTCCTTACGATAGAAATACTGTGCTTCGAAGACCTCGCCGTCGGCCAAATCGGCATATAATTCCCAGTAGTCCTCCGGATCAAACGCCTCAATTTCTCGCTCCCGATCGACAATGAGCTTGAGAGTCGGGCTTTGCACTCGACCAACGGAAATAAAATCATCGCCGAGTTGGCCTGCTGCAAGCGAGAGAAATCGTGTTAATGCTGCGCCCCACACTAAGTCGACAATCTGTCGGGCTTCGCCGGCGGCTGCCAAATCGAAGTCAATGGTATCCGGATTCGCAAAGGCCTCGGTCACTTCCTGATCTGTAATCGAGGAGAATCGCACCCGATCAACCGGCACCGTCTCATCAACCTCGCGAATTAACTCGTAGGCCTCCTTACCGATGAGTTCCCCTTCCCGGTCGTAGTCGGTTGCAATGAGCACCCGATCCGCATTTCGGGCTAGGTCTTGGAGTGTCGTCACCAGGCCTTCCTTGGTTGGTCGCTTGCGCACGGCTGCATCGGCAAGTTCAACGGGCTCGACATCCCGCCAGTCGCTGTACTCCTCCGGAAAGTCAACCTCAACGACGTGACCCGAGAGGCCGATGCAACGACGATTCCCCCATCGATACACCGTTGTCCCGTTGCGCTCAGCGGCCTCAGCGGGGCCATCGCTGAGGATCTCCGCAATTCGACGGGCAGCGATCTCCTTCTCGGTGACGATCAGCTCCATATGGCGTTGTCAGTCCGTACGCCAATTCAATGCCTAAGCGTTTCGGGCTTGGAACCGTTCGCCGGTGTATCTCTGCTGTGCTATTCTTCGGTGGTGACCGAAGGCTTCAGCGATGGTCACCACCTGACAATCAGAGGGCGTGCTCATCAGGTAGTGTCGGCCAACCGGTCTCGAAGCAGTTCGTTGACCGTTCCCGGATCAGCTGATCCGCCGGTTGCCTGCATGACCTGGCCCACAAGATAATTAATTGCGCCATCCTCTCCGGCATGATAATCGGACACCGCATCCGGGTTTTCTGTAATCACCTCTTCGACGGCCGTCGCAATCGCATCATCATCACTTTTACCAAGCCCTTCCTGCTCAACAATGGTCTCCGGATCGGTCCCTGCATCGAGCATCGTCCGAAGGACGACCTCATGCGCGTTTTTCTCGGTAATGGCCTCCTCATCGATTAATCTAAGCAGCCGTCGGATCTCATCGAATCGATCATCAATATCGGTCATCGTCAAATCCCGGTAGTGCAGTTCACCAAGCAGCGTATCGGCAATCCAACTGGCCGCAAATGCCGGATCAAAGTCCGCTGCAACCGCCTCATAAAAGTCCGCGACCGATCGAGTAACTGTCAGCTTCTCTGCATCGTCCGGAGTAAGCCCGTATTCCTCGACAAATCGGTGTCGTCGCTGCTCAGGCAACTCTGGAATGGTGATCTCTTCTGTCCAGTCGGCGATCGACAGTGGTGGGATATCCGGCTCCTCAAAATACCGGTAATCCTTCTCGGCTTCCTTTGAGCGCATTCCAACGGTGATACCCTTGGATTCATCCCAGTGGCGGGTTTCTTGATCAACCGCCCGGCCGCGTCGAAGAGCGTTTTTTTGCCGGGTGACCTCATAGGCAAGTGCCCGTTCGGCACCTTTGTGTGAGGAAATATTTTTCACTTCAGTGCGGTTGGCATCCGCAAGCGCTGCTGTGTCGATTTCCCCGTTTGTATCAACTGCTGTCTCCTCAACAAGTGAAATATTTGCATCAACGCGTAATGAGCCATCCCGACTGGTGTCAAAGACATCCAGATATTCAAGCATCTCCGTGAGCTTTGTCAAGAAGGCGCGTACTTCACCTGGGGCTCTGAAATCTGGTTCTGTAACAATTTCAAGGAGTGGTGTCCCAGCCCGGTTGTAATCAATCAGGGTGTAATCCGCAGTATCAATCGAGCCTCCAACATGGCGTAATGATCCGGGGTCTTCCTCAAGATGTGCGCGTCGGATTCCAATGGTCCGTCGATCACCCTCATGCTCGACCTCGACGTGTCCGCCCTGACAGATTGGATCTTCGTACTGTGTGATCTGGAAGTTTTTGGGCAGATCCGGGTAATAGTAGTTTTTCCGGTGGAAGCGCGTTGTCTCCGGAATCGATCCGTTCAGTGCTTTTGTCACCTTGATAGCTGCCGTTACCGCGGCTTCATTAAGCACTGGCAACGCACCGGGGAGTCCAAGACAGACCGGACACACATTGGTATTTGGCTCTGCCTCCGGATCGGTCGCACACCCACAGAAAATTTTGGTATCGGTCTCGAGTTGGACGTGGACTTCCAGGCCGATCACAACAGTATAGTCATCGCTGGCGGCGGCCTGGGCCTGGCCCTGGGTACTCATTACCCTGTGATTCTCGTGGGGACCGCTAAAGACTGACGCTCGTCGTCGTTTCGAACACCCGGTTGTGGTGGTGCATACTGTTATGACCATGGCCCACAAACGCATCGCTATGCCTACTGGGGGGTCACGGCCGCTGTCGGTTACGGAGGCAGCAGATATCTGTACTGATATCCTTGATGCCATTGCCGGGGCCGTTGTAACTGATCGATCGTTTCTGGAGACGGTGCTCACCGGCGTCTTAGCCCGTGAACATGTGTTACTTGAGGATGTCCCGGGTACCGGTAAGACGCTTACTGCACGCTCGCTGGCCGAGGCGCTTGATCTGGCATTTAATCGCATCCAGTTTACGCCGGATCTCCTGCCGTCGGATATCACCGGGTCACACGTCTATCAGGAGCAGACCGGTGAGTTTCAGTTCACTGAGGGCCCGGTGTTTGCAAATGTCGTATTAGCCGATGAAATCAACCGTGCGCCACCAAAAACGCAGGCGGCCTTACTAGAGGCCATGGAAGAAAAGCAGGTTAGCGTTGATGGTGAGACCCGGGCATTACCACAGCCATTTTTCGTCATTGCCACCCAGAATCCGATCGAACAGGAAGGGACCTTTGAGCTTCCGGAGGCCCAGCGGGACCGGTTTATTATCAAGACAGCTATGGGGTATCCCGACCAGGACGGTGAACGAACGCTGCTTGACCGCCGGATTAACCGTCATACCGCTGCTCCAACGGTTACGCCGGTACTTGATCACGCCATTATCAGTGACCTGCAGCGGATGCCCGAGTATGTCCACGTTGATCCGGCTGTTCGTGACTATATTGTTACACTTGGTCGAGCAACACGGGAGCATACAGCCGTTGCGACGGGGGTATCCCCTCGTGGTATTCAGCGACTCATGGAAGCAGCCCGGGCCCGGGCTGTGATCAACGGACGGGAGTATGTCGTGCCCGATGATATCCATCTGTTACTCCACCCGGTCTTTGCTCATCGTCTTGTGCTCACCTCAACGGCGACCGTTGAGGGGACCACCGCGGCGACCGTTCTTGATGAGATTCGTGATGAAACGCCAGTGCCAGCAATGGACTCCCTTTGACCTCCTCCACATGGCTGAAGCCGTGGGATTCCCACGTTGGGATATTGGGGTTCACGATACAA
>JBEQBL010000101.1:0-7042 GCA_041639835.1 Salinarchaeum sp. | reverse complement strand
TACCTGCTTCTGGATCATTATGGACCAGTACGATTCCATCCTGTTGATCAACACAGAGTAGGTGACACGGTCGGTAGCTGGCGTCTTCGAGGCGTTTTTCAGCTCGTGTTACAGCAGCCTCAGCAGTTGCTGCTCTTAGCGTATCAAGCACCAGTTGCCCACGTGATTGCCCCGCCGCAACGGTTGTGTCCGTCCAGCGGTTTGTTACGGCCACCAGCACGCCCTCAGCGTTGTATCCAAGCCAGGTTCCCCCAGCACGGGTATCCTGTGGCGCTACAATTTTTGGGTCGCGATCCCAGACCTTTGGCGGCGTGAACGGTCGGTCATCCGCCTCATCCCGGACTGATGCCACACAGACTGGGGCTGACGGGAAGACCTTCCACGCTAGGACAATGGTACACACATGCGGGTGTTCCATTGCCGGGCTGAAAATTACAGTGAAAACCGGGAAGCACGCCCACGAGTCTAGGAGGGCAAAGTCAAATCGAACGTGACGAGGCCACCAGTGATGGCCATCCTGTCACCATACAAGACCAGGGCCATGGCTACCGCCATGGTAGACTCAAGATGTTGTCGTCCGCGATGTGCGTGTCGCCGCTATCACTCGTCTGCTGGTTGCCAGAAACACCGCAAGGACCAGGCCGACCGTGGCCCCAAGTGCGGCCAGTTGATACCCGGTTGCCCCGGCCCCAACAACCGTATCTCGAGCGAGCGGAATCCATGTATGATGTGGTCGCACCGGGAACAGCGGTCCACTGTATTCCGCCCCGATAATTGGTAGGAAATAATCCACGGTGAGATTAACTGTATACCACCCCGTAGCGACCGCAATCGCTCGGAGTCGAAAGACGGCAATCCGATACAAGATGAATGCCTGCACGACCATCCCGAGATGACTTATGACAAGAAACAGATGCAGTCCAACCCCACTTGCAGCAATCGATTCCTCCCATCCGACGAGCAAAATCCACGGTGTCCACAGTCCAAAAATCAGATTGCCAAAGAAGGCAAGCACGGTGACATACTCATTTGGAGCGCCGAATGCCCACAGTCCAAACGCCAGTGCGATCAGTAGGGTTGCGGTCGGGCTATCTGGGACAAACGGCCACATGACCTGTGGGGTCGCTGCTAACTGATATCGATAATACCAAAACCCAAAGGCTGTGCCGGCAAGATTGATCGCGATAATAGCCCAGAGATACCGATATCCAATCTCCTCAATCTGCTGTGGCACCGGCGCTAGCCACTGTGGCATTGCCTCATGTGTCGGCGGTAACCGCTTGTGCGTTAGTCTATCGAGCATTGTTTTACTGTGGTCGTTGTGTCACTGCGTGCTGGTTCCGGGGAATCATCGGTGTATAACGGGGCCTTTGTGTCGGACACGCCCTTTCAGTCATAGATGGCTATGACTCGTCCTCGGTCAACGGCCCTGTCACCGGCTGTGCGGGGACTCCGGCGACGGTGGCGTCAGCCGGCACATCACTTGCAACCAGTGAATTGGCGGCCACAGTTGCCCCAGCTCCAACGGTCACTCCGGGCAGAACAACTGCTCCGGCGCCAATGGTTGCCTGTTCGCCAATTACTGTCTCCCCAACGCGATACTCATCTTGTAGATACTCGTGACAGAGGATAGTCACATCGTATCCAATGATTGCGTTGGCCTTCACGGTAATGTGATCCGGCCAAAAGACATCCGGTGTCGCCTCAAGTCCCCATGCAACACCCGTGCCGACAGTCATTCCAAGGCGGCGGTACAGCCAGTTTTTAACTCGTAGACTTGGTAGAATCCGGCAAAGAACAATGATAATATACTGTAGTATAACCCGTACTGGTGACTGGGTCTGTGGCCACCGCCAGAGTGAATTTCTCACCCCTGGCGTTGCATGCCGTTTGAGCCGGTCGTGACGTCGATCGTCGCTCACGGACGTTGGTATGCCGGCAGGGCATATCACAATTTGTGAATCGATCTCTCGCACTCGGTGTTTTCGCACCTATGATAGGTCCTTCCACATGACTAGACCCAGCCCTCTCAGCGAATCAAGCAGGAGGCGTTACTGCTCGTCGTCTCGGAGGGCTGCCATATGATCGATCCGTGACTGGACAAGCTCTGGAGTGCCAATATCATCCCGTACTCGAAGCCCGTCGGTCCCGGCGCGATCCAGTGCGTCGGTTGCAATACGTTCTGCCTCGTCGATTGTTGGCGCCGTGCCAACAACCGCGTATGATCGCGAAGTGGTCGTATAGATTCCATCGGCGCGCCGATCAACACTCGCATAGAACAACATTGCGGGGGCAGCCTGCTCATCATCGATTGTGACTTTCGCTCCGGCCTGCGGATCGGTTGGATACCCCTCGGGAACGGCGTACTTACACACTGTTGCCTTATCGCTGAAAGACAGTTGTGGCAGTTCCTCACCGTCACGAGCAGCAATGAGAAGTTCAAGAAAGTCCGATTCAAGTACCGGTAGTGTGTTCATCGCCTCCGGATCGCCAAACCGTGCATTAAATTCAACAACTTTCGGCCCCTCAGTTGTCAGCATAAACTGACCATACAATACGCCCTTATACTCAGGGAGGGCTTCTATGGTCGTCTCCAAGATATCAACAGCCGCCTCATAGTCCGCGTTGGACATAAACGGAAGTGTCCGATCGGCCGCACTGTATGCCCCCATGCCGCCGGTATTTGGTCCGGTGTCGCCCTCGTATGCGCGTTTATGATCCTGTACGGCAGGTGTGACTCGCACATCGCCGTTGGCAACCAGTGCCTGAATGGTAAATTCCTCACCGACAAGCCGCTCCTCAAGCACAAACTCCGAGTACTCACTGTCGCGGATGTACGTCTTTGCCTCAGCTTTTGTAATCTGTTCGCCTGTTACGCGAACCCCTTTGCCCCCGGTCAGGCCTGTTGGTTTGACCGCTATATCTCCCTCATACGTGTCTACATACTCACAGGCGGCATCAAGATCATCAAATACAGCAAACTCGGGCTGGCCGGGAATATCATGCTCGGCCATAAACTCCCGCTGAAAGGCCTTATCGGTCTCAATTCGCGCTGGAGCAGCCGGTGGTCCAAAGGCATAGATACCGGCTGCATCAAGCGTATCGACTATCCCGGCTTCAAGCGGTGCCTCCGGCCCAATAACTGCAAGCGTTGCCCCGATCTCCGTTGCATAGTCTCGGACCGCTGTCGGGTCAGTCGTATCAAGCGTCTCAAACGCGGTCACGCGATCCTCAATGCCCGGGTTTCGGTTACCCGCACAGGCATAGATTGTCGGCTCATGACTACTGGCTGCGATTGCTCGCGTGATGGCGTGTTCACGGCCTCCGCCACCGACAACGAGTACGGTTTCGGACATGCCTACGACTGGGTTCGGGAGCGGGGGCGGCCTAAAGGTTGCCGTTCGGGCCGTTGGGGATCAACGGGTTCTGCACGCTCTCTGTGTGTCAGACAGGCGGCAGACATCGGGAAACGGTTTTTGCCAACCGACGATCCATCAGGAGACATGGCTGCGGACGATCCCGAGACGATCACCGTCGGGGAACTGAGCCCTGGTCCACCACATAACGGCTCCGACTCGACAGCCCCGGTCTCGTTGCCGGTTGTTGAGTTACTTACTGGCCGCGGATTCATTACCGGCAAGTCCGGTGCTGGAAAGAGTGTTCTCGAAGGTACGCCTGTGTATACAGCGACGGGCTACCGGCCGATTGAGACGATTACCACCGGCGAACGTGTGCTTTCGTTGGATATGGATACCGGCCAGCCATGTTTTCGTCCGGTCACTGCAACGCTTGCGCATACTGATGACCGGTTGCTCCGGGTCTCCCTCGCTGATGGCACCGAACTGGTTGGGACCGCTGATCATAGCTTTCTCACCCGTGATGATGGGAGCATCCACCCAACGCGTGGTGACGCCCTTGCTGTCGGCGATGTCATGCCAGGGTGTACCCCTCCGGACCCAGAAATTGGTGACCGGGCGCTTCGTGGTGACGGCGGCGCCCAACTAGCCACGGCGTCGTCTACTCCTACTGCAGTCAACTGGCTACCGGTTACCGCTATTACGCCGGTTCCGGGCACCGCACCCGTCTACGATCTTAGCGTTGCTGGTACCAATACATTTCTGGCGAACGGGGTGTTTGTCCATAACTCAAATACTGCATCTGTCGTTCTTGAGGATCTACTGGCAAACAACTTTCCTTGTTTTATTATTGATGCCGACGGGGAGTACTACGGACTCAAGGAAACCTACGAGATTCTCCATGCAGGAGCTGATGAGGAGTGTGATATCACCGTTTCCCCAGAACATGCCGAAAAACTTGCTAGCCTTGCACTTGAGGAAAATATCCCAATTATTCTCGACATCTCCGGGTATCTTGATCGCTCCGCTGCAAACCAGTTAGTCCGTGAAACGGCTCGCCATCTCTTTGCCAAGGAAAAGAAGCTAAAAAAGCCATTTCTGGTCGTTGTTGAGGAAATTCATGAGCACATCCCCGAGCGTGGCGGGCTTGATGATACCGGACGGATGCTCATCAAAATCGGGAAACGCGGCCGTAAGCATGGCCTTGGATTACTTGGTATCAGTCAGCGACCGGCCGATGTAAAAAAAGACTTTATCACGCAGGCTAACTGGCTCGTCTGGCATCGCTTGACCTGGGACAATGATACACGCGTTGCTGGCCGTGTGATTGGCGATGAGTACGCGGAAGCAATCCCTGAACTTGGTGATGGTGAGGCCTTTCTCCAAACGGACTGGACGGACACGGAGATTCGTCGGGTCCAGTTTCGTCGTAAACGGACCTTCGATGCCGGTGCGACACCCGGGCTGGACGACTTTGAGCGTCCAGAGCTCAAATCTGTCAGTGATGGACTGCTCTCGGAACTTGAATCGATTACCGACCGTCAACAGCAGCGTCAGGATCGCATTGAACAACTGCAGGCCCAGCTTGATCAAAAGGAGCGACGGATTGAGGAGCTACAGTCGGAACTTGAACAAGCCCATGCTGTTTCGACAGCGGCAGAAAACCTGGTTACGGCCATCGATGACCGACTAGTGGACGCCACAACAGCCCCAGCAGGAAACTCTCAGTCGGATCTCGCTGATCGTGTTGCCGCACTTGAGGCCGCTGTCGAGACGCTTGCTGACCGTGTTGATGATATCGCTGCCGACAGATCAACCTCCACTGACACACAGACAGATCAGTCGGCTGCTGACGAAACCACCGGGGAACTCGCATCAGTACTTGATGCAGCCCTGCCCGACTCAGCTGACTCGACCAGCGATTCATCTGAGTCTTTCCAGTCGGCCGACACCGGATCATCGACCGAGGAGCCCTTGCCGGAAATTGAACTAGCAGAGGCTTTTGATCCATGGCCTACGCCAGAGACAACACAAGCATCAGGTGGTACTGTCGATCTTTCCGGTTCACAACGCCGTCAGTCCCCTGGTTCAAATGCCGACTCGTCAGCAGCCGCTCCCGCCTCCGATCACTCGCCTATTCATGCCGCTGTTGAGGCTTCGACATGCCCATCAACCCCCGCGTGGACGATCATCGAGCATCTTCAGCAGACCCCCGCCTCGCCAACGGAAGTCGCGACTGCGGTTGCTGTCCCGGCCCATCATGTCTGGACATTCCTTGTTGAGTTGCGACAACGTGATATTGCAACTCGTGATACCAACGGGCGATACCATATCAAAGATGAGTTTTTGGAATTTGACGGGGATAATTGCGTCAGTCCGTGATGGTATCCACAACTTTTAGGCAATAGGCCGTATGTCACCCACAAACCCACGGTCGACATGATTCCGCTGTTGCATGACTTCGACGGAACGACGGTACTCGTCTTTGGCGGCGGGCCAACGGGCGCTCGGAAAGCACGCCGGTTCGCGCGTGAGGCAACCGTCTATGTCGTCAGCCCATCCTTTACTGACGGCACCTTCGGTGATAGTGAACTGATCCGTGCGGCGCCGACTTCTGACACGGTTGCTGACTGGATTGATCGTGTTGACCCGGCGCTCACCGTTGCAGCGACCAACGACACGAACGTCAACGCAGCGATTGAGCAGACCACACAGGATCGAAATATTCTCTGTAACCGGGCTGACCAGTCCGGCACCCGTCCCCCAGGCAGCGTTGTTGTTCCAGCGACGGTTCGGGATGAGCCGGTTGTCATCGCAGTTGGTACAAACGGGACCGCACCAGCGGTCAGTCGACATCTCCGTAAGCGGCTGGAAGACGATCTCTCCGGCATTGGGGCCGTCGCGGATACCGTCGGCACACTCCGCGAGCAACTTCCAGCGGAGACAAATCGCTCTGCTGTGTTCCGGCGTGTACTTGCTGACCAGACACTGTGGGAGACGATTGAGAACGACCATGACGATCCTGATCGGGTCGTCCGGCGTATCTTTGATCGGATAGTTGACAATCAGCAATCGGCCATGACTCATCAACAATGACCGCAACCGAGTGGGGTGTCATCACCGGGATTAGTGTCTCACACGTCCGCGCAACGGTTGACGAAATTACAGCTGCTCGGGCACGCAGCCAGCGGGCCCGTGTTGCTGATCTGCTTGCCCGTCCCGATGTTTCCGAGGCCTTTGCCCTCCAGACATGCAACCGATCCGAGGCCTTTGTTGTCACTGACGACCCCGAGACCGGCCGGCAAGCCCTTTCGGAGGTTGCCCCGTCAGTTCGGGAAGGGGCGGTGCGGTATCTCCGTCATGAGGACAGTCTTCGCCATGTTATGGCTGTTGCCTCCGGACTTCGATCGCTAGTTCTTGGTGAGGATCAGGTGCTTGGGCAGGTGCGAGATGCCTACCACGATGCCGACGAGGTCGGTGGGGTCGGCCCTGTGCTTGAGGAGGCCATTCCCAAGGCAATTCACGTTGGTACCCAGGCCCGAGCTGACACCGCAATCAATGACGGTCATACGTCGGTTGGGACCGCAGCCGTCGAACTTGCTGCCGAAGAACTCACCCTTGGGTCGGCGCGAGCTTTGGTCGTCGGTGCCGGCGAGATGGGCGCCCTCGCAGCCCGTTCGTTTGCC
>JBEQBL010000100.1:0-7056 GCA_041639835.1 Salinarchaeum sp. | reverse complement strand
TGATACCGTTGATGACGGACGTTGAATAACTGATTCATGCCAAACTGTCCGATCTGGGCGGGAAGCCCACTCGGTAGCTGATACTGTACTTCATCGATAATCGCTGTCCCATCGGCGACAATCTGGAATGTATGGGTATGCTCCCACTGTGGCATCGGTCCAGCGACGGCTGTGTCGACAAACCATGCTTCTGTTTGGTCATAGGTTCGCTCGGTAATCCGGGACTGCCAGCGCGTGAGTGACACGCCAAGTGGGGCAATCGCCATGTCGATTTCACTACCGGCGGCCAGCACCTCGGGATTAGGCCGCCCATCAGGGCCGGTAACGCCCTCAATTGTCAGTCCAGCCCACCACGGTGTTAGTGCCCGGAGTCCATCAATCGTGGAATGAAACTCCCATACCTCCGCCAGTGACGCCGGAACGGTTGTTGTTCGTTTGTATGTCGGCATCGATACTGAATCCTGTCTCCAGTGATACAGGCGTGTCTATGAGAACCTTCCGGGGATCCGTCCCGGCCACACGTTAATATGTTTCAACTTGTACCATTGCAATATGAGTCGTATTGGGGAAGAAACACTTGTCACCCGACTGGCGGACAGTGAGGACAACCACATTGATATCTTCGACACGGAATCGATGACCGTTGAGATGGGGATTCACCCACCGGAGTCGACGGCCCTCCGTAATCCACACACTGAGGATGATTTATACTACATCATTTCCGGGACGGGTAAAATCCGCGTTGGAGACGAAGTTTATCCGGCAACACCAGGTGATGTGATCTACGTTGAACAGGGCGTTGAGCACGACTTTTTTGATATTGAAGAGGAATTACAGACGCTCATTGTCTTTGCTGGCGAGTCGGACCCGGCTGCCTATACCGTTCGTGACTAAACCTCTCCATATTCTCACCGCTTCAGTTGTGCTCGACGATATCCGCTGGTGTTAGTGTGCGTGCCTCTTGTTGAAAGTCAGCAATGGTTTCTATAGCCCATGTTCGGACGGCCGCTGCATCGGTATCAATCGACGCTCGCAAGATTCCATCCCCGTCACGAATCAGGAAACACACCGTCTCATCAAGGAGCATGACCGCCACAGAAACCGTCTCAACAACCTTGACCGTCGCCTGCTCTTGCGCGAGCAGGCAGCGAAATTGATCACGAAGTTCTGCATCTGAGCGGAGTCCATCAATTGCCGCTTTTGAGAAGACCGCTTCAAATCGAAGGTCGTCCGCCCGTACACGGTCATCGACAATTTGCAATGCCTGTTCGTTAAACGCATGAGAGACAGCCTTGACTTCCTTGGCTTCCTTAAGCAGGTCTAAGAGTCGCTGTAGGGGAGCATCCGGACGGATTCGACTTGGGGTCACCAGTTTTGCATCCGCAAGATGACGAAGGTCAAAGGTGAGATCCTCGGTCGGCAGAAACGGCACAAGTTCGCGCAGACGATGCTCAGTTTGAATAATCGTCTGCAGATCCTGAAATCCGGTTGCAACGAGTCGCCCTGTTGCGGTTGCACGATACGTACTGCCATCACGATCGGCCCAGGACCGATCCTGAAAATCACCGAGAATACGTCCCAACGTTGCCTGCGAAACATCCGTCTTATCCGATAGTTCCTTCCGAGTCCAGTCGTCGTCGGCGAGCAACTGCAACACGGTCACGCGGTTTGATGACCGCGCAAGAAATTCAATCTCCTCGAGTGCCGACTCCATATAGACACATGCGTCCACGGGCCAAAATGGTTCACGGCTTGGTGGGCTTGCAGGCCATGCAACGCTGACATACCCCGTCGTCGTTGCACATACGCTTTCGCTAATTAGCCGTGTAAGAGTTTCTGGCGGGAGCTATACGGTGTTATCCCCTTGTAAATATGTGTACGACGACAGGCTCTATCGGTGGTGGTGGCCCGCTCAACTATCCAGTCCGACTGGAGGGTGGTCACGATGACAGCCCGTCGTATCGGACTGCTCTTTGCGTTTTCAGCAGTATTCTTTGGCGGCACATTTGTTGCCGCTAAAGCCGGGTTAGCATATTTCCCGCCGCTGACGTTTGTCGCGCTTCGGTTTGATATCGCCGCTGCGTTGCTGATTGGGTATCTCCTATTGACCCGGCCAATAGAAACATTACTGCCGCGGACCCGCCAGGATGTCTTAGGAATTCTTGCAACCGGTGGGTTTGTAATCGGATTTGCGAATGCCCTGTTATTTGTCGGCCAGCAACATGCGACCAGTGCCGTTGGCGCTATTGTTTTCAGCCTTATTCCGATCCTGACGCCAATCTTTGCTGCTGTAGTGCTCCCCAGTGAACGGCTCCGCCGTCGAGAGGCAGTTGGACTTGTCGTCGGGTTGCTAGGTGTCATTTTGGTTGTGTCGCCGGATCCAGCGGCACTGACTGGTGGCGCTGCGGTCGGTCGTGCGATAATTTTCGCCGGGGCAATCAGTGCTGCCTTTGGTGCTGTACTCATTCGCTGGTCAAACCCCGGCATCTCCAGTACAGTACGCATCGCCTGGGGGCTTCCAATCGCAGCTCTGATTGCACATAGCCTCGCAATTATTACGGGAGAGTCACCAGCCGCCATTGAGTGGACAATCGAGGCTGGGATCGCACTAGCGTATGTGAGTCTTATTGCTGGGGTCCTGGCCTATGTGGCGTACTTCTCGTTACTTGATACGGCTGGTGCAATTCGGGCGAATCTTGTGTTCTATGTCGTTCCGGTTATCTCGACGCTTGGCGGTATTGTCTTTCTTGATGAGGCCATGACGACAACAGCCGTTGTTGGCTTTCTTGTGATTTTTACTGGCTTTGGCATTATCGGTAGTGCAACAGTCGATCTCGGCGCTGTGTTCCGTCGGATTCGTGCGCCAGACCGCACACAGCGACGGTCAAACACCGGACAGTCAAATCGCTCGCGATCGGACTAACTTCCCCCTTCGTGCTGACCTCCTGAAATCGCTGTATGATTGCTATTTCACTGCTTTTAGGGCAGACGCCATCTCTCATAGTGCGAGTTGATCAGTGAGTAGTGCCCTATTAGTCACGGAGTATTGCCGCGATCGCAGCATGACAGGCCTTTGGACGTTCCGGATAGCACTGAACCTCACCCCGGCCATCAACCCAGAGAATCAGTGCGTAGCGGTTTACATACACGCGATAGAGACTCCAGACGCCGAGTGCAGCAACAGCAGTCCCACCAAGTACTGATCCAACGGCTGCAAAGTAGATCCCAAAGCCAACGGTCAGGGCGCTGATGACTGCAAGACCCCACTTGACCGGTTCCAGGGTGACTTGCTGGATTCGGTCACCCGGAATGACAATCTCTGTGTCAGGCCGATACAGGCGAACAGCTTCCGCATCAACTGTCACAGACCCTTCTTGTCGCAAGGGCATTCGGTCAATACGAGGCTTAGAGGAGGTCATGATCTCTGGAGGCTCCGGGAGTGTTGATTAATCGTTTTTAGCGTGGGAAGGCTGTTCTTCGCGGGTGAGCAACCGCTCGTGAATGGCCTCGAAATCGCTGTCCTCTTCGGTCAACCGCTCCCAGGCGGCCAGTCCACGGTGTTCCCGGGACGCCGGAATCGTATTGTCCAACAGAAATCCAACGCCAAGTCCAACAGCAACCCCGGTGCCGCCGACAACGACAAGTACCTGTGCAAGTAGTTCACCGATGCCAACGCCAGCGATTTCGGTAGCCATGACTGGACCAAGCACAGCTAACTCAGCCAACGCCTGCTCAACGCTCGGGGCTGAAAACTGGCTGGCATAAGCCGGTACGGATAATCCGGTCAACAGCACAAGCCCAATAATGAACACATTCCGGTTTTGATTGAGATCGACGTGCTGCAGTTGAGAAATGCCGACCCCAACAATCTGTGCGAACATAACTACGAACAGGCCCCCCACAATTGGGTCCGGGATTGTCTGGACGAATCCACCGACAACCCCAATGTAGCCGGCGATGATCATGATCACCCCGCCGACTTGAACAACATACCGAGAGGCGACATTTGTGATCCCAATGGCGCCGATGTTCTCGGAGTATGAGGTTGACCCATTGCCAGTACCCATAATGCCGGCAAACAGGTTCCCAATGCCCTCCATTCCAAGGCCATGGTTAATCCGCTGACTACTCGGTGCCTTTTCCCCGGAAATACGGGCAACAGCATAGTAATCACCGAAACTCTCAATCATTGAGGCAAGCACGCCAGCGAACATCCCAACAACAAACGCAGCGGTAAATTCAGGCATCCCCCATTGGAAGGGAACGATTGGCTGGATCATACTCGGCTCGGTTGCAGCGCTGATATCAACATATGCGGAGGATCCCTCTGGAACAACACCACTGACAGACAGGACAGCTGCAATAATCCAGGCCGCAAGCAGCCCAAGAAGTACCGGATACAGTTTGATAACGCGACTATAGCCGCCAAGATACTGTGAAAACAGGATAATTAACACCAATGTCAGCCCGATGAGCCAGAGGCTTTGTTCCGCCTGGGTGATCTGTGGAACATTAAACAGCGACAGTCCAATCAGAGCAATAATCGGCGCGACGACAACCGGACTGAGAAAGCGCTTGAGATAGCCGAACAGTCCGGCATATCCGATCACAATCTGCACGGCTCCGGCAACAATCATCGCTCCCTGTAATTCGAGGATCATCGCCTCGAAGTTTGAGACGCCCTGTGCTCCAAGGGTCCCGATAATCGCCAATCCAGGGGCCAGAATCGCGAAACTCGCTCCCTGTACGAGTGGATAGCGGTTCCCAATTGTGGTCTGCAGAAGTGTTGCCACGCCAGCGACAACAAAGAAGGTGCCAACAAGACGGGCAATAGCTGGGTCAGCGCCTTGCGCTGCCATGGCCCCTGCCAATGCCAATGGCACGGCAATGTTCGACCCCACCATTGTCAAGTAGTGTTGCGTGCCAAGAAGGATCGATCGGCCAAGTGGCGGCCGATCCTCAAGCCCAAATTCGACCGTCCGTCGCTCCGATGTACCCCCATCGGCCCGCACGTCCGAGTCATCCGGTTGATCTGCCGACACGTCGTGTGTAGTCGTCATCGTTTGTCGGCGGGCGTTCGAGGTAAGTGAAGATTATGACTCACAACCGTTACGATTGTGACTCAATACCAACCGTTCGTTGTTCGAATCGGCCACTTTGCGTGCTATTCCGGATGTGACTGCTGTCTCCAAGGCGATACGATAGCGACCGATGTAAGTGCCGACTTTGCGGGCATGGACCCGGCTCAGTGGCGGTTCTCAACGGGTCACTGTCGTATCGGCATATCAACGTGCTCTGTAATCAGCGATCTATCGTTACGATGTAATGGACCGACAGAGGAGACTGCAGCCGCCCCAGCGGCGTTCCCAATCTGTAGCAGGGTCTGGTGATCAGTGAGGCCATTGCTGAGCCCGGCAAGTACGCCACTTGCAAAGGCATCACCACCGCCCACCGGGTCTTCAACAGGAACATGAAATCCAGGGTGTGATTGGACCGCACACCGGGTCCCTGTGGTTAGTTGTACGGCCTTTGCTCCAGCCTCCCCAGCGGTAAGAAATGCTGTTCCGGTGATTGTATCGGGAAGCAGCGCGGATAATCCATCAACGCTGGGCGAATACCCGGCTGCTGTGAGATCAGTTGTGCTTGCGAAGATAATATCCGCGTCTGTGGCAATCTCGCGGACGGTATCAGTGTACTGAGTGAGGGCAGGCCATTGTGATGGTCGACAGTTAATATCAAAGCTAAAACGCAGATCATGCCGGCGAGCGAACTGGACAGCACGTCTCGCATGTGCTGGGC
Source organism: Salinarchaeum sp. (assembly GCA_041639835.1). Lineage (GTDB taxonomy): Archaea > Halobacteriota > Halobacteria > Halobacteriales > Salinarchaeaceae > CAZFMU01. The sequence continues at coordinate 1,257 of JBEQBL010000100.1, read as the reverse complement.
TCGCATGCGATGGCAACGCCGTGGCGCTAAGATGTACGAACGTCACTTGTGTGATGCTCCGAGCAATGGACTCCGGTAAGTGGAATCCAAAGCAACTGTCGGCTATCCGTGCGTCCCAGTCTGGTCCGCCGGCTGCGTCCGGAATGTAGCATAACAACGGCGTCTGCGCGTCTGTTCGCGTGACCAGTGGCTGTGGAATACTGAGTGTGTCAAGTTGGGCAGCGATGAGGTCTCCGAAATAATCATTACCAAGACAGGTAGCTAGATACGGTGGGTCATCTAATATGGCAAGGCCACGGGCAACATTACCGCCAACACCACCAGTGGTCAGCGTGCCAGTGCTTGGAAGTGGCTGCCGATCGGACCCCTGTGGGTAGAACTCGACCGTTGTCGCACCGGCTACAAGGACACGGGGTGACAACGCTGTCTGTGACATGTTGTTTATACAAGTATGGGCGACTCCCATACACGCTTTGTACTGTAAGCTAACCTGCCCCTCCGGCGAGGATCAGCGTCATCTCTATATGGTCGTCTGACAGCCAACGACTGACGGAGCCTGATAATTACCGTGGCTCAAATCCGATTACAATGCCGCAGTGACGGCACTTGTGTACATCAGCAATCTCGTTGTTGAGACTGAATGTATCAGGATCAATTTGGGGAACTTGCGAGACGGTTTCAATGTCATTGTGGCTCAACTCAAGATCACAGTTATCACAGAAAAACGGGTCATCACTCATACCTTTGCTGAGGAATGCACGAGTATATTGGTAACGGTTTACATGCTTACTTACTCTCATCAGCCATCTGCCTCAAGACGTGCTGTAGCATACGTTTGAATCAACGCCGACAGCCTGACCCTCTCTTCCGATCATATTCGTAGTCCCGGTATCGTAATGATGGTGAGTATACCATGCCGGAAGTTTGAATCGCTGAGGGCGCAGTATACTTATTATTCTATATATTTTATACTTGTATTTTGATTAATCAGTCCATTATTGTACAGCTTTGATAATCAGATAATTTTGACTTTCAGGCCCTCAAATACGACTTTCTGTACTTGTAGGCTGATTATGGTATTGAGACTAGATATAGCTATTCCTTATTCAATATAAAATATACCAGATTGCAATGAAAACACTCTTGGACGAATGGAGACTGGAAATCTATCGTGGCGCTTGAGTTCACATTTATTCTTGCGTTATCAATCGTATATCTCACAAACTACTTTCTGATCCCGATGGAGCAGTATGGCGT
>JBEQBL010000099.1:0-7065 GCA_041639835.1 Salinarchaeum sp. | reverse complement strand
GTACGGACTGGCGTGTGGAATTCAGCCTGCGGGATGTGCAGGATCGGATCGTCCGGCCGGGATAACCGCCCAGAGTTGATTTGGACCAGCCGCGTGTTCCCGTCGCGCCGGTCGGTAACGAGGTCGTTGGCGGCTAAGATATCGACGGCCTTGGTGATGGTCGGCTGGGAGTAGTCTACTGCGTCCGTCAGTTCGGTGATGGAGAACTCGTCGGTATGATAGCGACTTAAAAAGGAGAGGATGTCGTGGACGGCCTGACTTTTGAATATGTCCGCGTCCTGTGCGGGGATATCGAGCGATATCGTCGCTCCATTTCTTCCGTCAGTATTCGATCTGCTTTCCATACAAAACCGTTCGGACGGCAAGGTACTTAAACTTCATATGGAATACTGCATCCTGTTTATACAGTCACGTGAGAATAGGCAATCGCACCCGTATCTTCAGCGATGAATGTGCCATCTTCGCAGATGGGGCATTGCTCGTTCGTATTCCGGTCACCAGTGACCTGCCTCACCACCATCTGCGAGTCATCTCTCGCTTCAACCTCGGTGCATCCCTGCTTTGAGGCGGCCTCCAAACATTAGATGAGAGAACGGTACTCTGCCTCGTTGTTCGTTTGCTTTGCCGAGGTGTTCACTCCCCTCTTCGGTTCAGCCATCTGTCTTAACGACGTATCCGACGGCCACAGGACCGAGATTGGAGGGACGGGCGCCTCCATCGACGTGTTCTTCAAGTGGGTTTTCGATCGTCATAACCACCGCTTGCAACGACCCATTTGTTTCCTTGATCCCCTAACTGGATACCCAGACGGTGTCATAGTGTATACATATTTTGGAACCAAAGCGCCATTGTAGTATAGTACTCTTAATTTTCGTCCCCACATCATCAAGTAAATGTTGGCGAATCGCATGACATCGGCGACCCCCATCACGGGACGTGATGAAATCAAATGTGGTATGGAGGGGTTCCTTTATAAGCGTCGTACTGCAGTCTGCCAAATGTCGAGCGTCACGAAGAATGACGGGCGCGACGGGATTTGAACCCGCGGCATCTTGGTCCGGAACCAAGTGCTCTGTCCGCTGAGCTACGCGCCCTCATAAATAGTAAACGGTGAGACGTTTTTAACCGTTGTGAAGCCTCGGCGGTTGTGCTCAGTTATGCTCCATCATTGCGACGATGGACCTCATGACGGCCAAATCCATACCGTAGCCGGTTGGCCAGTCGCCGTCCAAACCGTGGTTCACGGCTTGCGAACCGCTCGGAAAGTGCAGTATAGATCAGTGGGACCGGCACTTCCTGTTCAAGTGCCTCCTGTACCGTCCATGTGCCTGTTGAGCCTCCAGCAACATGATCGGCGACATCGCCCAAGTCGGTCCCTTCCTCGCGGAAAGCTTCCTCGCATAGGTCAAGTAACCATGATCGAATGACCGCACCGTTCGTCCACGTCCGGGCCACAGCCTCAAGATCGAGATCATACTCTCCTCGGTGTAGCAGCTCAAAGCCCTCACCGTAGGCCTGCATGAGGGCATACTCAATGCCGTTGTGTACCATCTTGACATAATGGCCGGCTCCCGACGGTCCCATGCGATGATGACCCTCCGGCCCTGTCGAAATTGCATCAAACGCCGGAGTCATTTCCTCATACGCCCACTCTGGACCGCCAAGCATCAGCGAAAATCCGATTTCAGCCCCTGCTGGCCCACCGGAGGTGCCACAGTCAAGATACGCCGCATCAATCTGGTTGGCGCGTCGTCGCGAGTCCTCAAAGTACGAATTGCCGCAATCTACGACAATATCATCTGCGGTTAGCTGCTCGTTTAGAGTCTCCACCGCCGCATCAACAGGATCTCCAGCTGGCACCATGAGCCAGATTCGCCGCGGGGCATCCAATTGGTCGACCAGGTCGGCTATTGACTCGGCCGGGTCGGCCCCTGCCTCGGCGGCAGTCGCGACCGCGTCGGGATCAATGTCATGTGCGACAACTGTATGCCCGGCCGCAAGGAGGCGATCAACGACAATCTGCCCCATGCGCCCGAGTCCGATCACACCAATCTCCATGCCTGTGTCTCGCAGCGGCCCTCAGGTAGTGCTTGCGGTCGGGCACAAGCGTTTACAGCCGGCTCACCGCTGCCCCTCGATTGTTACTGTCCGGTGGCGAGCCGTTGTCCGATTGGCTTTCGTAACACCGTATAGGTCAGTGACACAAGGAGGCCGAGACCTGCGATAAGTTGAACTGGCCCATCAAAGACCGCCAGTCCTGGCACTGCAAGCGCAGCGCCAAGAAAAAAATCCTCCGGAGCACCATCATATCGGATAACCTGTCGTGGGGCCACCCAGCGGTCAGCCGGATGGACATACACTGCTCGGTCCTTCTCAACCGCCCAGGGCCGTAAGGCTGGAATGCCGCCGATAATATCCGCTAATGCATGGGCTGCTGCCGCGACACAAAACAGCGCCACAGCAACTGTTACTGGCCCAGGGAGCAGAGCAGCTCCCGGAACCGCAATCAACGCCCCAAGTGAGTAATACACCGGAAAATGCAGTGTCTTCCGGTGATCCGCAAGCACATCAAGATCCGGCATAATTCCGCCGGCGATCGCGCCAATGGCGGCTGGCCCCGCCAGTTCCGGGGCGACGACTGCGACACCGGCGGCTATCGCCAGCCCCACAAACCCATGCGTCGTCGCCATCATTACGCGCTATTTGCAACCCAGTGATCAAACTTCTTCCGCCTTCTGCGCATCTGTGTGTCGGCGCCCGCGATAGAGGCAAACAGCAAACCCGACGCAACCTTGATTCAACTACCGGCCAAACTACTGGTCGTCATGAGTGAGGACTACCCCGACGATGAGCGGGAATATGGATTGAACACGCTTAGCCTCCATGCTGGACAGGAGTCTCCCGACCCCGGAACCAACGCCCGCGCCCCCCCGATCCACCAGACAACCTCGTATGTCTTTGAGGATGCTGATCATGCTGCTGATTTATTTGCGCTTCGTGAGCCGGGGAATATCTACAGCCGGTTGATGAACCCCACCAACGCGATGCTTGAGGAGCGATTAGCGGCCCTTGAAAATGGCGTTGGAGCCTTGGCAACCGCTAGTGGCATGGCTGCCTTGGACTTGGCAACGTTTCTCCTGGCCGACTCCGGAGATAACATTGTCACGTCCTCGGCATTATACGGTGGCACCTATACATACTATACCCACTCCGTCCCCCGTCGTGGCATTGAGAGTCGCTTTGTCGATACGCTTGATTATGAGGGCTATGCGGAGGCCATTGATGACCAAACGGCATATGTTCACATCGAAACCATTGGGAATCCGGCGCTTGTTACGCCCGATATTCAGCGGATTGCCGATATTGCACACGAGCACAATGTCCCTCTGTTTGTCGATAACACCTTTGCGACCCCGTATCTTGTCAATCCGATTGACCACGGCGCGGACCTTGTCTGGGAGTCGACCACCAAGTGGCTCCACGGCGCCGGCAGCACCGTTGGTGGCGCGTTAATTGACGGCGGGAGTTTTGACTGGGATCCAGAGCGATACCCCGAGATCGCCACGGACAACCCTGCCTATCACGGACTCAATTTCAAGGACACCTTCGGGGATGCAGCATTTAGCTATGCTGCCCGTGCTCGTGGACTTCGAGACCTCGGGAATCAGCAGGCACCGTTTGACTCCTGGGTAACGCTGCAAAAACTCGAATCCTTCCCCTTGCGGATGGAACGCCACTGCGAGAATGCACAGGCTGTTGCGGAGTATCTTCAGGATCACCCTGATGTTGAGTGGGTTACCTATCCCGGACTGTCCGATCATGAGACCCATGCGACGGCCTCGGAGTATCTTGATGGAGGTTACGGTGGCATTATCACCTTTGGACTTACCGGCGGCAAAGAGGCTGGACGGCGGTTTGGTGAGGCCACAGAACTGGCGAGTCTGCTTGCCAATGTTGGCGATGCAAAGACCCTGGTCATCCACCCCGCATCAACGACACATCAGCAGTTGACCGAGGAAGAACAGATGGCAAGCGGTGTGTTGCCGGATCTGATCCGCTTATCCGTTGGTATTGAAAACGTTGAGGATATTATTGCTGATCTTGATCAGGCGATTGATCAGGCCACTGTATAATTCGGTTACTCATCGGTTTCATCCAGACGGGCTGTCCGATCCTTTGCTGCTGGCCGGGTCACATCCCGTGTTGCAACCGCCTCTAATACCTCGGCGAGTGCGTCGCCGGCGGCGGCTCGTAAGGCAGCCCCATCCTCGGCATCTGTCTGTGTTGGATCTCCAACAACGCCGTTGTCGGTAAACTCAGCACTGTCATAGGCTAAGTTCACATAACAGGTCCAGTCTCCCCACCCGTCACTTGCGCCTTCAGCCGCCGCCGTGAGTTGTTCTTGATCAATCGCTTCTGGACGCGTGTGACGAATAAGTGCTGTTTCCGCCGGTCCAGCATGTCCCATCCGAACTCCGGCGGTTTCCTCTAAATCAACGGACTCAAACCAGGTAAATGGAACTGCGTACACATCCTCATGGCGTGTTATCGTCCCAGCAAGTTCACGCAAGGCGGCGGTGTTTCCTCCATGTCCGTTTACAAACACAATTCGGTCAAAGCCATGGGTACTGAGACTGACCGCTGCCTCCCGTACATACTGCCGGAAGGTATCCTCACTGACCCACATCGTTCCAGGAAACTGCCGATGTTCCTCCGAGATCCCGACGGGAATAGTCGGCCCAACGATTACCTCACCGGGATAGGCTTCTGCCCCGGCGGCGGCGACGGCTTCGGCAGTCATTGCATCGGTTCCAAGTGGGGCATGTGGTCCGTGTTGTTCCGTACTCCCGACGGGAAGAACTGCAAGTTCGGTCTCGGCACCGGCAATGTCTTCCCAGGTCCTGTCGACAAGATGCATACTAAAGGATAACTCAAGCGGCCGTTTGAAGCCGACGATGGCGGCGACGTTCTGCCAGTCCGTAGCGACAGGCCTTTGGAGAGACGCCCTGACTCATCGACATGGATCACAAGCGGGCGCTTACGAGCGTCGATCTTCGGGCGTTAGTTCCCGAGCTATCCACATATACCGGTGCGGTCCTCGATAAGGCCTATTTGTATGGGGACGATTTGCTTCGTCTCAAACTTCGAGATTTTGACCGTGGTCGCGTTGAACTACTTATTGAGATTGGTGAATACAAACGCGTCCACGCTGCCGACCCCGAAGGTGTCCCTGACGCCCCGGAGCGGCCCCCAAATTTCGCCAAGATGCTTCGCAATCGCATTGGTGGTGCTGACTTTGTTGGTGTGTCGCAGTACGGGTTTGATCGGATTCTGCGCCTCCAGTTTGAACGTGGCGACACGACAGTCACGATCGTTGCTGAACTCTTTGGTGATGGCAATATTGCTGTGCTTGACGATAATGGGGATGTTATTGACTGTCTACGAACTGTTCGTCTTCAGTCACGAACGGTTGCCCCGGGAGCTCCCTATGGCTATCCGGAAGCCCGGGTCGATCCACTCACACTCGAGTATGAGGCGTTTCAACACCAGATGGGTGAGTCGGATACCGATATTGTCCGAACATTGGCAACACAGTTTGACTTAGGGGGTGACTGGGCTGAAGAGCTATGCACCCGTGCCGGTGTTGAGAAGACTCGCTCGATTACGGATGCCACCCAGGATGATTATGAGGCGTTATACTGGGAACTCACCGCCCTTTCGGACCGTCTTGAAGATGGTCCACTTGAACCACAGATCTACTATGCTGATGAGCATCCTGTTGATGTTACACCAGTTCCCTTAGAGGAACGCGCTGGGATGCATGCCGATGGCTTCGATCGGTTTACCGACGCTATCGATGTCTACTTTCAGTCGCTTGAGGAGACAACGGATAGTCAATCACCGACTCCAAATCGCCCCGATTTTGAATCCGAGATCGAAAAACAACGCCGCATCATCGAACAGCAACAACAGGCTATTGAGGACTTTGAGGCCGAGGCTGATCAGTATCGCGAGCAGGCTGAGACGCTGTATGCCAATTATGACCTTATTAATGAGGTACTCTCGACGGTTCAGCAGGCCCGTGCTGATGGCCATGACTGGGGAACAATCGAAACCACCCTGTCCGATGGTGCCGATCGCGGCATCCCAGCCGCACAAGCGGTTATCGATGTTGATCCCGACAACGAACGGATACGTGTTACCGTCGATGATACGGAACTGTGGCTTGATGCCACCGCTGATCTTGAACACAACGCGGATCGGTTATATACCGAGGCCAAGCGTATTGAGGATAAAAAGGCGGGCGCAGAAGCAGCGATTGCGGATACTCGTGATCGACTGGCCGAATTACAGGATCAGCGGGACAACTGGGAGGCTCCCGAGGAGAGTGCTGAGGAGGCCGATACGGATGCCGAGTCTCGCTCCGATGAGGACTGGCTCACCATGAGTTCAATTCCGGTTCGAACCCCGGAATCGGATGCGTGGTTCCGACAGTTTCGGTGGTATCGCACTCAGGACGGATTCTTAGTGCTGGGTGGACGCAACGCTGATCAAAATGAGGCACTGGTGAAAAAATATCTCGAAGCTGGTGATCGATTTCTCCATACTCAGGCCCGTGGCGGTCCGGTGACGATTCTTAAAGCGGCCGGACCAAGCGAATCCGGACGGGATGTCACTATTCCAGAGCGTAGTGAGCGCGAAGCGGCTCAGTTTGCCGTCTCCTATTCCTCACTCTGGAAAGACGGTCGGTACGCTGGTGATGTCTACGCCGTTGACCATGATCAGGTCTCGAAAACACCCGAAAGCGGTGAGTTTCTAGAGAAGGGTGGATTTGCGATTCGCGGTGACCGGACGTACTATGATGATGTGGCTGTCGGTGTCGCCGTGGGCATTACCTGTGAACCGGCAACCCGTGTAATCGGTGGGCCACCGGCTGGCGTTGTACCACGCTCGGTTACCACCGTGACAGTTGAGCCCGGACGGTATGCACAGGGTGATGTCGCAAAGCGTATTTACCGAACCTTCCGAGAGCAGTTTACGGATACCGGGTTTGTGAGGTCAATT
>JBEQBL010000098.1:0-7173 GCA_041639835.1 Salinarchaeum sp. | reverse complement strand
TTTGTGAGGTCAATTGCCAGCCCCGATCAGATTCAACACTTTCTGCCTCCTGGGGGCAGTCGGATCGTCGACGAGTGACGGGCCCGTCCACGGCGGGTTTTTATATCCTCCAACATAATCTATAGCTATGGTTGTTTCTGCCCTCATTTCCTTTGCTGCAAGCCTCCTTGTCGGTGCGGCAGCAATATACATTGCCGCGGCTGTGCTCGTTGACGTTCGAGACTACGAGCATGCCATTATCACCGCGCTTGTCGGAGCGTTGGCGTGGTTCGTGTCAAGCCTATTTCTTGGCTGGATTCCTTTCGTCGGACCATTGCTGGTGTTGATCGCCTACCTGTGGATTATCAATGCCCGCTACCCCGGCGGGTGGATCAAGGCGGCGTTGATTGCCCTTGGTGCGTGGGTGGTTGGAGTCGTGTTGATGACGCTGTTGGCAACTGTTGGTGTGGTTGATGACCTGCTTGGCATCCCGGGCATCTAATCGGGCGGACTGTCAACCGGAGTTGCCCATCGAAAGGGGAGTACACTTACCCTTTGGCAAGATGTGATCAGACATGCGTATTCAGAATCGGGAACCTGTCGAGGGCGGCGGCGAACGGCTAACGGTCGTCCCCGACAGCCTCGATGATCTATGGCATCTACAGTATATTATCGAACCGGGGGATCTCGTCGCGGGCGATACCACCCGTCGGATCCAACGGGCTGATGATCAACTTCGAGATACCGGTGGCGAACGCGAGCACCTCTGGGTCCAGCTAAGTGTTGACACTGTTGAGTTCCATAAATTTGCCAACCGACTGCGCGTTGGGGGTCCAATTGAGGACTGCTCTCGTGAGGATCAGTTAGGGCTTCATCACACGCTAAACATTGAGGTCCACGATGAACTTGACATTGAGAAAACTCTCAAGCCTGACCAACGCGAGCGGTTACAGGAAGCCACTGAAACGACTGAGCAGCCTGACGTTGCCATTGTGACTGTTGAGGAAGGTGACATAGCCGTCTATACGGTTGAGGAATACGGCACTGAACAGCGCGGTCGATTTACTGGATCAACCGGCAAAGGAGAATACGCCCAGTCACGGAGTGTCTTGTTTACCGAACTGACTGATGCCCTTCGGCGGATGGACCCGGATGCAATTGTGCTGGCGGGGCCGGGGTTCACCAAACAGGATGTACATACGTATCTCACCGAGGAGGCCCCGGAACTTGCTGATCGTCTCTCGACGGTTGATACAAGTGCTGGAGGCGATCGCGGGGTTCATGAAGCGCTCAAACGCGGGGCTGTCGATGACGTGCGTGAGCAGACACGGATTGCTCGTGAAGCCGAACTGATTGATCAACTCATGGAGCGCATTGCAGACGGAGCTAAAGTTGCATATGGTCCGGCGGACGTAGCCAAAGCGGCCGAGTATGGCGCCGTTGAGACGCTACTGGTGCTTGATGACCGACTCCGACAGGAACGAGCGGACGCCGGCGACTGGTCAGTTGATGCTGATACCGTCGTTGAGACGGTCGAACAGCAAGGCGGCGATGTCGTTGTATTCTCTAGTGACTTTGATCCCGGCCAACGACTCAATAATCTCGGTGGCATCGCTGCTTTGCTTCGCTATCGACTGAACTGACGGCACTCGCTTTCCCATTCGAACTGCAACAACTGTTATCGTCCTTGATGCTGAATTACCCCCATGAGCGAGCGCATCTGTCATCAGCGGGGGTGTGACCGAGCGGCGCTGTTTCTGGTCATTGAACGATATGAGGAGGAAACGGGGCAGGGAACGGTTGAGGCCGAGGCCGCACTTTGTGCGGAACATACCGCCGAAGAACGGCCACACAATCTTGACCAGGCTGGCCCGGACTATCTCTTTTCAATTGAACCGCTTGCTGACATTGATCCATCGGTATTGCCGGCCGCGGAATGAGTCCTGTAATAACCGCACATAGCATAGACCACGGCCAGACTCAGTGCGTGATGTCGTGAGTCGCATAGTTCGCAACGCTTTTAGGGGAGCCTAAACCTATAATCCGAAGCTACAATTCATTCTATGAATCCACTTGGGACAGCCCCCACATCGACACAAGTTGCCCGTTCATCGACCGACACAGATACTGCTGTCTCCCCCTCGCGGACTCATTCGGCCGATCATGCCACAGATTCGAGTCCTCCGTCGTCCTCAGCTGTCTTGTCATTACAAGCCGTTAGCAAGCAGTTTGGTCCGGAAGATGCCATTGATGAACTGTCCCTTACTGTCTCCCATGGTGAGTTACTTACACTGCTTGGCCCCTCCGGCTGTGGCAAGACCACAACCTTGCGAACGATCGCCGGTTTGGAACGACCTGACGCTGGGACTGTGCAAATTGACGATACTGTTGTTGCCGATGCGACTACTTTTATTCCGCCCGAACAGCGTGATGTTGGACTTGTCTTCCAGGAATTTGCTCTGTTTCCACATCTCACTGCTGAGGAAAACATTGCCTTTGGACTGCAGGATCAATCTCCCACGGCGCGACGCGAGCGGGTAACCGAACTGTTTGAACTGATTGGGCTCACTGACCAACGCGAGGCATATCCGGAGGCGCTTTCCGGGGGCCAAAAACAGCGTGTTGCCTTAGCCCGAGCATTAGCGCCCAACCCCGAGGTTGTCTTACTTGATGAGCCATTCTCGAATTTAGATCGCGAGTTACGGATTCGCATGCGCGAGGAGGTCCGTCGTATTCTGAAGGCCGCTGAGGTCACGGCGGTGTTTGTCACGCACAATCAGGAGGAAGCGCTTTCAATTTCCGATCGTCTTGCTGTCGTCCGCAATGGCCACATCGAGCAAGTCGGCCATCCGGAAACGGTCTTTCAGCACCCCACATCTCGGTTTGTTGCTGACTTTCTTGGCGATGCCGGGTTTCTGCCAGGGACAATTCGTGAGGAGACGGTTGTTACCCCGCTTGGATCCCTCCCACTGACGCATCTGCGGGGGACAACAACAACCTATACCGGAGAAGACATTGAGATCCTTGTTCGCCCGGATGATGTCACCGCCCGCCCGGTCTCCAAGGCGGCTGCTGATGGAGTTGTGACCTATCGTAACTATCTCGGCCCTGTTGTTCAGTATCGTATCCAGCTGTTTGATGGCGTCACGATTGAATGTCTCCATAACCACGACACAGACCTTGACCTCGATACCACCGTCGCCGTTGACTTTGCTGCTGATCATCCCCTTGCGTGGTTCCCAGCCCGTCAGTAGTGTCCGGATTCGGGCGTGTCAGTCCCTCCCGCGCCGGAACAAGCCTTAATTACTAACCATTCATAGAGCAATATAGCATGCACAAAGACGAGTTACTGCAGCTTCACGAACAGATGGTTACGATCATGAATCACTTCCGCGAGCGGGAGGACGTCGATCCCGCATTGTTCGATCCCTATGAGGAACTTGAGGTCGACCCATCACACGTTCATAAATCAAAAAATGAGCACAAACACGCAGTCTTTGTGTTGGGCAATGCCTTGGCCAAAGCGATGAGTGAAGAGGAATTCTCCTCAGCCGGTCGGATCGGCAAGCGCATGCAGGAACTCGCTGAGGACGCCGAGCAGAAGATCTAATCTGTCGGAAACTATTTTACCTGGATCCGATTCCTTTCAGAACAAGGCATGGCTACGCGTATTGAGGGCCGAATTGACGAGTGGGCATCGCATCCGGTGGCTGATGGCCATAGCGGACTGCATGCCCTTGCTGATGATTCATTTACCGGCGCTATCAAGGCGCCGTCGCTTGGGATTGCCATTGCGATGCTAAACGGCCGTGTTGTCGGGGTCTTTGATGGGACTCTTGATGCGCTTGCGGACACGGCGCTTGAGGCGTATGAAGCTCCCCATCCATCGTTACCGTTGTTGTGGGTCATGCAGGATGCAGCCGATGAGCCACGGGCCCAATATTACACCGGCAACACACCGCTGTCAGAGGTGGATGATACACTCTCCTCAGGCGGCTTTACCGGCTATATTGAACTCAGCGAAAACGTTCTCAGTGGTGACTATTACCAAGTCTACTATGGCGGTCGTTCGCTCAGTGTCGCCTTTGTTGGACAAAGTGAACAGCGACTGACCGATGACGAAGCCTTTGACCGGGCTGCCGGTGAGGTTGGTATTTTTGAGGTCTTCGATGTTGATATTACTGTTCATGAGCTGCCTGATCGTCCTCCGGAACCAGAGGCACCTCCAACGCCCCCTGCCGGCGACTCCGGTGGTTCTTCTGACAATGACCGCGGTTCTGACGCCACACCTGAGCAGCCTGCTTCCCCCCAGCCAGCTGATGGGCCATCGGCTGATGTATCAGACTATGACTTAGAAGCAACTGAAGCCATGGAAGCCGCTGTTGATACCCCCTCCGAGGAGCCCGCTGCTGACACGTCCTCCTCGGACCCACAGGATGATGCCGAGTTGGGGGCAAGCGAGGATACATCCGGTGTAACAATGGGATCAACGGTGTCGTCACAGCCGGCGGTTGAGGAGCCGGATCCAGATGTGTCCTCACACACCGTTCCATCACTCGATCCAGCCCGCAGCAACACAGATCCGACTGTGTCTTCCTCTGCCGAATCAACAACCTCACAGTCCGATGAGGCGATGGCGACCGCCGATATGGATGATGTACCAGCCCAGCAGCGGGTCCAGGAACTAATCGCCGAGCGAGAGAAACTGGCGACACAACTGGAGGAGGCTCAGCGTACGAACACACAGCTTCAGGAAGAAATTGATCGGCTTAACGCCCGGATCACGGAGCTTGAAACTGCTCAGTCTACTCCTTCCCTTTCTGATACGTCAGCGGGACAGCAACTGTCGCCGATGGATGCTCTCTCACAGACGGATCTATTTGTCCGGTATGCCTCAAAAAGCCAAACAACGCTTGACGATATTTCACAGGGGGCGACCGACCGAACAGAACTTGAAGCAAACCTCTCAGTTGAACACCACACCCGGTTTGATGAAACCGCTGTTACCGTTCAGGGCGACCCCTTTGAGGCCTTTCTCCGGTCAACAATGCCATACCAGTTTGTCGAATGGCTCCTGTTGGACTTGCTGTATGAAATCCGTGAGACAGGAAATCAGGATGGACTCAAGGATCTTTATACAGCTTTGCCACGGATTGACCGGATTCAATTCCACAGCGACATTACCGTTGGGACCGATACCGAGACGGATACTAGTCGGGATGTTTCCTTTGGACTTATTGCCCGTGACCGAATGGGCGACCCGTTGCTTGTCGCCCGATTTGATGACTCCCGTGACCCAGCGACAGAATCGATGATCGCTGACCTCCATACTGCCGTCTCCACAATCTCGAAAACAACCCCATCAGTACAGGCAGCCTTTGCTGTCACGGCGAGTTTCTTTCAGCCTGATGCCCTGGCAACTGCAGCCGAGGCCGCCGGTGGGGGACTGTTAAGTCGAGATGCGCGGCGCAGTCACGTCAAAGTCTCCAGAAAGCAGGGATATCATCTATGCCTCGTGGAAGTCCGTGATGGCGGCCATCATATGACTGTCCCCGAGTTGTGATATGCTGCCCGCTCACCATAGGGCTGATAGTAACCCAACAGATGCCAACGACTCCGTGCAGAATAGAAAACGCCGTGTTACCCTTCGACTTCGGCCGCCTGCTCAAGCTTCATATCGGAGAGCGTATCAATCGTCTCATCGATTTTCTCATCAAGCTCATCAATAAACTCATACGTTCGCTCAGTCGTGATCGCTCCCTGACTTGATGGCTCAATCAGGTTTTCCTCCTCAAGGACACGCAGGGAATATCGCACCTTATGATGCGGGTATCCGGTTTCGTTGGACATCTTCACGATGCCAATCGGTTCGCTTTCGATCACCATCCGAAGCACCTCGAGATGGCGTTCCAGCATATCGACTTCTTTCTCTAATCTGTCTATCATGGCATTTGTTAACTTGTCATGGGATGGTTTAAAGGTTGCGTACGATCCGGCAAGTGTACCGCCAGCTTAAATTACAGTGTGATACACTACCGAGGAGATTGATATAATCCTTCCGGTCAGTGGCGATCTTGGATGGGGGATCGAAATTCCTTTTTCTGGGGGAATAAGTGTCTCAGCTACATGCTCGTCACCATCGTCGGAGCGCAGCTCGGCGACGAGGGTAAAGGTGGGATCGTCGACCTCTATAGCGATGGGGCCGACGTGGTTGCCCGGTATCAAGGCGGTGATAACGCCGGGCATACCGTCGTCGAGGACGGCGAAGAGTACAAACTTTCGTTGGTTCCCAGCGGCGCCGTCCGCGGCAAAGTCGGTATCCTTGGTAATGGCTGTGTCGTCAACCCGCGGACGTTCTTTGATGAACTTGATACGCTGCGGGACCGCGGCCTTGACCCTGATGTACGGGTCGCTCGCCGAGCTCACGTGATCTTTCCGTATCACCGCGTGCTTGATACGCTTGAAGAGGATGCAAAGAGTGCTGATGAACTAGCCGCTGGCACGACAGGTCGCGGGATCGGCCCAACGTATGAGGATAAAGCTGGACGTCGTGGAATTCGTGTCGGCGATCTCCTTGATCCGGATGTGCTTTCCAATCGTCTGTCCTATGTTGTTCCACAGAAGCGGGCGCTTCTGGAGGCTGTCTATGATGTTACTGTCGATGAATTAGCTGTCGACATCGATGGCATTGATGTTGAGCACGCCTTTGATGTTGACGCGCTCCTTGAGGAATATGTCGAGTACGGACGTCGCCTTCGCGAGGAAGATATGACCGTTGATGCTGGCACCTACCTCACGGCAGCCGATGATGACGGTGACCAGATCCTGCTTGAGGGGGCTCAAGGCACTTCCCTGGATATTGACCACGGGATCTACCCGTATGTCACCTCCTCAAATCCAACTGCCGGATATGCGGCTACCGGAACCGGACTGGGGGTCACTCGCGTTGGCAGCGGACCGGTTATCGGTGTTGTCAAGGCATATCTCTCGCGGGTTGGGACTGGACCCCTCCCGACGGAACTTGGTGACCTTGCCCGGACAACCAGTAATGATGACGCCGAACCTGAAACGGAAGGCGACCGCATCGCACAGTATATCCGTGAACGTGGTGGGGAATACGGAACTGTTACTGGCCGCCCGCGGCGCGTTGGGTGGCTTGACATGCCGATGCTTCGTCATGCGGCCCGCGCAAAT
>JBEQBL010000097.1:0-7189 GCA_041639835.1 Salinarchaeum sp. | reverse complement strand
GTCTGGACCGGTTAGATGGCCGGACAGTTGACTATATTATCCGCGGGGCTAACTCCAATTACCGACAAGAGGGGAGTACCTCAGACGGCAATATCAGCCTGAATGGCGTGCCAGACGAGCGGTTGTTGGTCCGGGCAAATGCCACAGACTACTTCGAGCAAACGATCCAGGTGACGAACCCGGCCCGGAACTACAGTCTGCTGTTGTACCCGCGGCCAAGTTCAAATATCCCTGGGTCTGACGGCAACTATCAACAGTCATTCAGTGTGAACGACTTGACCGGCGATTTCCCCGCCTCGGACAGTTCGCTCGAAGTGCAGGCCAGAGTCAACGGCGAGTATCAAGTCGTCGCCTCTGACTCATTTGGCGCGGTCAACGTGGCCACAGTCACGCTTGAAGACGGCGAAGAGTATCGCTTGGCCGTGCGCAACGATGACCGCGTGCGTTCAATGGGTGACTTTACTGGCGATCAAAGTCTCTCAAGCGAAGTTGTCACGTTGACGGTCACGGGCGGCGCTGACGATGGGGATTTGACGACTGACCCCGAGGGTCTGTGGCGATATAATGCCTCCTATAACGACTCGCAACAGGCTATCTTGGCCGAATTTGACAGCAACGACACAAGCATTCAATCAGTCCGGGTCAGGATTTACGAGCGGGGTGACGAGGGCAACGTCATCTATGATAGCAACTACGGGGCCGTCGAGTCACTCCAGCACACACAACAGTTGGATAACGAGCAAGCAAACAAGACGTGGTGGGTCGAGTTCCAGGTTGAAACGAACAACACGACTCAGACCGCCCGCGTACTCGTTGGGTCTGGCGCGCAAGACCCGACCGGAAGCCTGCCAGACTGGATCAAGTTAGCCCTGTCTGTCATTGTCATCATGATGACCGGGGCGCTATTCAGTCAGGCCAATATTGGCGTCGGCATGATCGTCACGCCACTCGTGGCCGGTGGGTTCGTCTTGATTGGGTGGACCGGCACCGCGTTGACTGGCGGGACGGTTGTGGTTGCGTTGACAGTCGGCATCCTGGTCAACTACGGGGGTGTCCGATGACTGATTGGCTCGTGGGTCTGTCAGTCGCTGGCCTGCACGGAACCGGCGTGATTGTTATTTGGTTGGCCACACAAGCAGGAGGTGACAATGCGGATTAGCATTTGGATCGTCCTCTTCTTGGTCTTTCTGAACGCCTGGGGCGGCCTCCTACAGACCACTGGCGTGGCAGAAACCCACGGGTTCGCCGTCGAGTTCGGCAACACGGACAAGCTGGACCAGGCGAAAGACGAGGCTGGCCAGGTCTCTGGTGATACCGGGTCAGCAGTCGACGGGACCTTCTTGGGCCTCGTGACGACGGCCACAAGCACGCTGAGCATTATCTTTGATGCATTATTCATTGGACCAGTCATGCTCAAGAACGTCATGCCAGGCGAGACGGCCAAACTCGTCATTGACTTCCTGACCGCCGGCCTTGTGATCATTGCCGGTGTGGACATCCTTGGGTACTGGCAGCCCGGAGGGGTGGACTAATGGCCCGCACTTGCTCACAGTATGATAAGCTGTGGGAACCCCTGACTGACTTTGCCTTTCGAGATGCGTTTTTCTGCACGTTCGAGGCCAAGTTAGGCGGGTTCGGACTGGCCGGCCTGCTGTTTATCGCGTTCCCGATTCTGGCCGTCTATATCCGCACGCAAAGTCTGGCCTATTGTGCCATGCTCCTGTTGCTGATTGGCGGCATCGTCATCCCGGGTATGCTTGCTATCGGTGCGAGCCTGTGGGGCGTGCTTATCCTCATGGCCGGGCCTGTGGGCGTCATCTTGCTCCTGTGGCGGATCAATCGCAACTAAGATGCCTGACCCGTCTTTGATCCCGCTGTCCGTTGTGGCAGGACTCACGGGCGCTGTGTTGCATGAGATTACACACTACGCCGTTGCTAGACTCATGGGGCGTGAAGCACACGTCGACCTGCTTGGGATGGACACGTACTATCAAGAAGGTCAGAACGACGTGGCGATCCGCGTGGCCCCGACGCTGTTGGGTTCGTGGGCCTTCTTAGTCCTGCTGGCCATGCAGGTCTCAGTGCCAGTCTGGTTTGCGTGGGGTGTCTACACGTTGGGTGGGGTCACAAACGACTTGACAGGCATCACTTACCCGTCGTACCCAGACGCATAGGCCGCGTCTCGCTGTTGTTCCGCTTTTGTCTTGGCTCGCTTTCTGGCCGTCTCGTTGCCCGGTGTGTAATAGTACTTCTTGCCCGACTGGCCCCACTTGTACCACCCCATGCGTTCGCCTCTATGTTGGGCGTACCCTTGTCTAATAGGCATGGTTACTGAACAGTTCCGTCTTGCCGATGCAGGACAACCGAGTCGTTCTGACCGGCCTTGCTTTTCGCGGCCCGTTTCGCCCCGGACTTCTTGTAGTGTGTCGAGACACGCCGGCCGTCTTTCTTGACTTGCCACCCATACCGTTGGTCAACGCCGTCTGGAAGTGGTGTGACGCGGTACACTGCCATACCTGCCTGTTACGGGCCAACAAGTAAGAAACTACTGCCAGTTAGTCGTGGCCGGCCAGCCAGTCCCGATACCCATCCAGCTCCCGTTTGCCCCGTTGACTCAGGGTATAACTGTTGGTTCGGCGGTCCTTCTGGCCTTTGTTGACCAGACCCTTGTCAACCAGTTCGTCGAGGTTGGGGTACAGACGGCCATGCTGGAGTTCTACCTCACCGCCATAGTCAGTCTCAAGCGCCTGTTTGATGCCAAGCCCGTGCGGGTTTTCTAACTTCTCAATGGCCCGCAGCAAGTCGCGCTGGAAGCCTGTTAGGTCGTGTAAGACCATACAAACCTGTCCGGCCCGCGGAAACTTAACTGTTGGGGAACACTCACCGCCGGTTAGTTTCCCATGTCTATATGTATCACCGGCCCATATGATACGGTATGGCACAGCGGGAATGGCAGTCAGACCGATACAGTGAACTCGAACAGTTAGGCTGGGACATGGAGCGTGACATTGTGGAACCCGCGCCTGTGGACCCGCTCGAAACGATTGACAAGGAGGACTTCCGCTATCCGGTTGTGGTGAACGAAGACCGGACGGGCATCATTGAAGTCGAGAGTGGCTTTCGTGACTTGGAGGCATGGCGGTAACAATGTCACAGACAGACCGAGACGATCCCACCCACGTCAATCCAGCAAAGGCCAGTGAGTCAGACCCGCAATTCTGCTGGTTTGAACTCGCCAAGCATGACCGTGACGAGATTATCATTTTTGACTCGGACAAGGCCGACATAGGGCAGTGGATTCAGGCCGACCAGTATCAGCAGGTGCAGCGATGAAAGTAGAACCGTGGCGGTACGTCTGTCCGGAGTGTAAATCACACACGATCCGGAAGAACACACAAGCACAGGCCGTTGAAGTCAACAGCGGGATACATGGCCGTGACGTTGAGTATGCCGCCCCGTATCGGTGTCGGTACTGCCAGACCGACCTTGACGCCGTGCTAGACAAAAAGACTGGCAACCTCGTGCAACCCTAACAGAAGGCTTCTTTGACTGCCCGTTCGGTTCGCGCTTCGTCACATACCAGTTCGGTCCACTCGTCAAGAAACCATTCTGGACAGTCAGCGGCGTACTGCACGGATTTTTCTTCAAGCGAGTGGTCTGTATCGTCTGGTCGGTCAAACGTCGCTTCTAACCCGTATAGCGCCTCGATTGACCTCAGGTAGGACCGGACCGTGGACTGTGACGTGTCCATCTGGTTAGCGATGCCTGATGACGAGTAGCCACACTCAGACCAGGCCAAGGCCTCGGCTTCTGAGCGCGTGAGCTTTGTGGTGCGTTTGAGGAAGCTTGTTCGCTTTTGGACCCATCTATCGTTAGTCATTGTGCCACGCTCCGATCCGTGTCTGTGTTTGATCCTGATACCGGACCGTAATGGCATCACACAGTGTATACGCTAAGTGTTGTGCCAGACCGCTTCTGACAGACCGACTGCCCTTACCAGTCCGAATCTGATAGTCCCGTTGGTGTAATGAGACATCATAGACATTTGAGTTAATGGCACACTGTTCCGGCGTGCTACAGTCTATACTTTGCACCATACCGGGATTCGCGGCCAGATAGTCCATTAGTTTCGGGTTCGCACCCACACCCAACAGATGCACATACGGGCCAGACCCAGCCGCGTCACGGAACTTCTCGACGGCCTGGATTATCTCCCGCGTCTCATAGTCAAAGGCCATGCCGCCTAACAGGTAGTGATACTGTCCCGGCACGTCCTGATAGTGGTCATGGTGTGGCGGTTGCAAAGGGACCAGTGGCGTGGCCCGGCACGGGTGATCTTGCCACAAGTCAAGAAAGGCCTGAATTGACTCAGTGGTCCGTGGTTGATCGTGCAAGTAGTCCTTCGCCACAACCATGTCCGTGTCATACTGGTCGGCCAAGTCTAACACATCCTTGTTGCTCACAGTATCGTCACCGATGCCGGAGTCCATAATGACCGTCTCGGCAGAATCCACGACAGTCTGTGTGACGTGTTCCGGTTTGACCAGTTTGTATGGATACTCATACGGCATATTTGACGCGATATACACGTCAATCGGGCACTGATTAGCTCGCTCGTACTGCTTACTCATTCACGAACGTCACCTCGTCACAGTCGTCGCACAGGTACCCCGCGCCAAGGCGCTTCCCACATTCACGGCAGTGGTCAACTGCGCGCACCTGTGGTCTGAGTCGGTTTGTCTGGTCGCCGCTTGCTCGCTCGTCGTTTGGGTTTGTTTCAGTCATGTTTTGTGTGTGGTCCGTTTCGAGACCCAGCGCGTCTGGTCAGTCATCCCCGTAGTCCTCTGGTTCTAAAAACCGCTCTTCCTCACGGTCCCACACAGACGCTTTCATGCTGTTCATGCTTGACTTTCGAATAGCCACAACGCGAGCCTCACCGGGATCGTGAAAGCGGTCACAGTTGATCGGCGTGGTCTCTTTAATCCGAACTTCATACCGCCCGTCTTCTGCCCGTGAGCCAGTGGGCAAAAAGTCCGGCAGTTCCTCAATGAAGCCAACCTCATTCAGCAACTTCCCGATTGCCTCGTTGTAGGTCAGGCCATGCTTTGCTTTGTACATCCGGAGCTGGTCCATTACCGAGTCCTCTAACTTTGGTCTGTTTCGGCCCATATCGCATGGTACATCTGTACACAGTTATGGCTTGTGGCTGTAGCCGCCAAACTATGCAATCTGACAAAAAACGGCCGATAGCACCCCTCACATATACCCGGTTACCAACCGTAACCGGAGTGAAAGTATTAAACGGCAAATTCCACAGTGTCACGGTCTGTATCCGATTTGTAGTCTGGCTAATGTTACGCCTTGGTACTGCTTCGCATGAATGAGACTGGCCGTTCTTTGCGCGCGTAGATTTAGAAATACTCGTAACATTGACATATATTATATTTAATTAGCAGGCTTCTCAGGCCGTCTGGCGTCGGAAATCGGCACATTTTTTACTTTCACCGAGGTGGCGATTTAGGCCGGCCTAATGTCTATCTTGCCGCTTCCCACATCTGCGACACAACACACGTGTGACCATTCCGTAATAGGATTCGTGCGGTCTGTATAAGGAGCCTAAAGGAAAAACCGATCCGTCAAAGGGACAATTTAATACTTGTCTATATCAGAATCTTGACTGTCGTCATCGTCGTCATAGCGCCCGGCGCGTGAAGTCAAATCAACGTTCGTGAAGACCCGTTTGTTCTCCCCATCAACTCGTGCGTGTGAATCCTTGACACCATGCTCAGTTTTCAGTCGGCGGGTCATGGCCTGCTGCATATCACACGGCATATTCTCCTCCTCACAGAACTGCCGATACAGACCATACAGTGTGTCCTTTGGGATCGGATTCGCGTCTGGGTCAATCTCAATACAGGCCTGATAGAACCGGTCGACGGTGTGGCCCCACTTGTCCCACTTCTCGGCGGTCTGTGACGGTCCCACGTCGCCCGTGAAGCCACCTTGCTGTTGCAGTCGTTTCAGGCCGTCGAGCGCCCAGTTCAGGATGCCGGGCAGTTCGTCTTGCAGTTTCTCTTCAAGCTCAAGATCACGTTCCTGCCGCGGCACCGTGTGAGGAAACGGAATCAAGAGAATCCGGCGATAGAACGCCGCGTCATCGTTCTCTGTGTCCGGCAGTTGGTTCGCAACAAAGAGATGCTTGGCAGTCGGTTTGAAGTGGAACGGGTCTTGTCCCTTTTTCTCTGCCTTGATGGGGTCGCCTGCGATAATCTCCTTGATTGTGCCGGTCCGACTGACAGACTCGGCGGGAATGTCGTTGCGGATATTGACCCACTTGCCATAGAGTTCTGCCCCGCCGAAGCGTTCTGTGAGTTGTTGCGGGGCCACACTACAGACGTTCTGGTCGCCATGCAGTGCGCGAAGCGTGTCGGCAAACGTCGACTTGCCTGACGCCTGTGGTCCAACGATGAACAGCGCTTTGTCCCACTTGATGCGCCAGTGCATCAGTGTGTAGCCGGCGAACTCCTGTAGTTTCTTCCGGTCGCGTTCCTGTGGCATCACGTCTTCCAGAAACTCGCGGAACTGTGGACAATCGGCCGCTGGATCGTATTTTGTATTCAGGCGGGACAGAAAGTTGTAGTGTGGGGAGTGGTCAACGAGCGTGTGGCCATTCTCGGATATGGCTAACACTCCATTCTCGACACAGACCATATTCGCCGGCCCGCCCATTTCTTCCTGTGACAGTGTGGTCTGGCCACGCAGTGCCGACTTGACTTCATTCAGGTGGTGGCGCTTGTAAAACGGCCCTAACCGGTCCGACAGCAGGCCCCGGAGTTTCGCCAGGCCTGTGGGCGAGAACGTCCCGTTTTGCTTGTCGTAATAGAAGATTTCGTCGTTCTCAATGAGCGTCCGAAACGTGTGATTATTCAGCAGGCGGTTCAGCATCATGTGCCGTGCGTTCTGTGCCGTGCCGTCGTCAGACTGCAACTCGTGTTTGATGTCCTCCCAATCCGCGGTTTTCGGATCAACGTCAGTGCCGGTCTGCCCCGGCTCGTATTGCTCGCCCGTGGCCGCTTTGCTGATTGTGCGCTTGATATAGTCGTCTCGGTCTAACTTGTCTCGATAGCGGTATTGTTTCAGTATCTTGGCTATCTGCTGTTCGTCAAACCGCCAGAACCACAGCATCCCC
>JBEQBL010000096.1:0-7352 GCA_041639835.1 Salinarchaeum sp. | reverse complement strand
ACTGACACGGGCCATTACCTTCACCGCAACGCTGTATAGCATCGGCTTTCCTCCCTCAATCATGGGGTTATCCGGACTTTCGGATGCCGACGTGGAGTTTGTTGAGGAGGTCTTTCCGCAGTTTTTCCCCAATCTCAAACGCGCGTTACAGTATTACAACCCACGTTCGCTATCCGTTGTCGATATTCCCGAAGCGGATGTCCAAGCCGCACTTGACTTAGTTGATGTTGACCCGGACCCTGATCATCAAGCCGCGACCGATGCGGTTATTGACGCTTTGACCGCTGGCGGGACGCGAACACTTGAGGATGGGATTATCCAGGCCGCTCGCATCCGCCGGTTCTTGGGATAAATGGCCTCAGTGATACCGGATATCGGGGCCTTCAGTCGTCTGAAAGTACTGCTTCCGGATTTTCCGCAGTCGCCAGCAACCGATCAAGTGCTCGTACCATCGCCTCGACACTCGCGGCGGTAATATCAGCATCGCTTTTCGCGACCGTGACTGATCGATCACCACGTGCCATCTCGACTTCAACGGTGACGACTGCATCTGTTCCTCCGGTGACCGCATCAACGTGATATGACTCAAGGGTCACTGTATCGGTCCCCAAAGCCTGCCGAATCGCTGACACTGCGGCATCGACCGGGCCGGTTCCAACACTGGAGGCGACTCGCTGTTCGCCGTTGACAGCGAGGCGGACACTTGCTGTTGGGGTATCACCGCCGCTGACAGTGTTAAGATCAATCACTTTAACATACCGGTCATGATCATCATCAGCTACTTCCTCAGCAATCGCTAATAGGTCGGCATCCGTTACACGCTTTCCACGTTCGCCAATCTGCTTAACACGGCTGACAATCTCAGTCAGTTCTTTATCATTGACCTCGACGCCATGTTCCTCAAGTGCTGCCCGGGCGCCGGCCTGCCCCGTGTGTTTGCCAGCAACAATCCGCCGTTCTCGACCCACAAGCGACGGCGGATACGGCTCATACATCGCTTCATCTTTGAGCGTTCCATCGGTGTGGATACCTGACTCATGTGTGAAGGCATTCTCCCCGATGACAGCTTTGTTTGGTGGGAGTTCAACTCCCGTTGCCTGTGAGACTGTTCGGCCAAGATCATAGAGCTGGTCTGTCGCAAGCAGATCAACCCCATAGACGTGGTTCAGAGTTACTGCAATCTCTTCAAGAGCAACATTTCCAGCACGTTCACCGATTCCATTGACCGTTGCATGTACCATGTCGGCTCCGGCGGCCAGTGAGGCCAACGTGTTTGTCATCGCCAACCCGAGATCATCATGTGTATGTGTGCTGGTCGGGCCGAGTGCGGACAGTCGTGACACGGCCTCATAGGCTGTTGATGGTCCGGCGTGTCCGACTGTATCTGCGAAGCATACTCGATTAGCCCCAGCATCAAGTGCCGTTGCCATCAGTGATTCAAGATAATCGAGATCAGCCCGCGACCCGTCTTCGCCAATGACCTCAACCCACAGATCGTGATCGGTCGCATACTCAACGAGTTCGGCGGTTGTCTGCTTGATTTCCTCGCGTGTTGACCCGATTTTTTGCTCGATATGTCGGTCACTTGCCGGCACAACGAGATTGACCCCATCAACATCACATTCCAAGGCCAACTCGATATCCGAACGGATTCCTCGAGCAAAACTCGTCACTCGGGCGTCAAGTTCAAGATCGGTGACTCGTTTGATGGCTCGCCGTTCCCCAGGTCCGGTACAGGCTGACCCTGCCTCGATAACATCAACAGCCGCCGTATCAAGTGCCTGAGCAATCTTCGCCTTCTCATCAGGCGTCAGCGATACCCCAGGAGCTTGTTCACCATCACGAAGTGTTGTATCTAAAACGGTAAGACTACGATCCGAGTCGAAAGCGACCGTTTCGCCGAGCCACTGCCCAATATTGTGGCTGGCTTCACTCGGCCGTTCGACAGCGAATTTCTCGGCCAGCCGCCTTGCGGCGACTTCCTCTATCCTCCGAGGACTCAGATCCTCTCATAGTATGTCATGACTCACCGAGGGGAGGGATAAACCCACCGGTCTCAGCGCCCTCCGGGGATCAGCGCTACAGAGATAACAGGTAGCGTGCCTCGGGGCGTGACACTGAGGCAGTTCACATTACTTGTACTGTTCCATGACAATGCTATCGCCGCGTTTGATATCGTGGGCTGTGCCGGCAGCCACCTCAATGACGGTGTCAGCTGTCGCCGATGCCAGTCCCCGCCATGCGGGCAGGGTCTTTACCTGGGTGACCGCAGATTCAACAATCCAGATGACATCAATGGCTGTTCGAACTCCGACTGTGTGGATTCGCCGTCGCTTTGCCTTGTCAAATGGAAAAACAAGCGCATAATCTTCCGACAGTGTGTGTTGCCCGATTAGTCCAACCGCTTGTTGAAGCCAAGTTTCTGCATACTCAACTGTGGTGGCAAGCGTCTGTGTTGTTCCGTCTGGAGCAACGTATTGAATGGACATCCAATATAGCTCGGTGGCGTCTATATGAGGTAGTGCTGTGTGGCCCCACAGCTACCGCTGTCAGATTGACCTTGCCACAGCGTCTGTTGTTGTCTGGTACTCGCGTTCACGGCGCAATAATATCGCCAACGCGACGTGGTTCTCCTTCAATATCCGGGTGCTCGGCGACGATCTGAAGCACTTCGTGGTCGGTTACGTCCTCATAGACCTTTTCGGTGGCTTCCTCAATGAGGTCCCGCTCAAGACGAAACTCGACACCTTCGTACACAACATCGACGCCCTGCTCGTCAAACGACAGGGTTGTCATACTGCGCTGTAATTCCCGGTGAAGCTAAAAGATATCGTGTCCGATTCTGTCTGACGCGGTGTTTATTATCTATCGGCTGCCATATCGAACCGTGACCACCCAGCGTGGGTTTCCGGGTGTATACATCCCCACTGGTACGGTAGCTGAGGAACATGATCTTGTAGCCCCCGGTGACATCATCGTCTGTGATGAGAGCACGGTTAACCTGGGGCTTCGTGGACGAACCCTCCTTCTTGGTGCTGACTGTTCCTTTGGTGGTGATATTGAGGCCACAGGTGACTGCTATCTTGACCCTCGAACGACCGTCTCCGGTAATCTGGTTGTTGGCCGACGCGCTGGCGTCGGTGATCGTGTTCGTATCCGGGGCCAACTGCAGGCTGGCACCGGCGTTGTCATGACAGACACGGCAACAGTTCGCGGTGGATATGGCACTGATGGCACAACGAGTATTGATACTCCACGGTCAGCCGCCGTCTACGTTGGTGGTGTTTTTCTGTCGATCCTCCGTGAGAGATCGATTACTCCGCCCGGACCATTGGTTATTCCACGACACAGTACGATTGGTGACGATCGCTGGCAGTTTTCGGGTCCAGCAACCATTGGTGATGACTGTCGACTTCACGGCAATATCCAGGCACACTCAGTTGGCGTTGGTACAAATACGACCGTCTTTGGGAGTATCGAGGCCCCCGCTGGCGTTGATATCGGTCCCGGCACTGAGATTACCGGTGATATCATAGTGGCCGATGGCCCTGTTCACCTCCGTGGCGACGCGCATGTCCGGGGCGATGTCCGCTGCCAGGATCTTCATCTTAGTGGTGCAGCACTTGTTGATGGCACAATGCGTGCAAGTGCATCGGTTGATCTCCGGAGTCTTACCGGTCCTGGCGAACGGCTTCGTGACCGGTGAGTCCCATACAGCTTGTCTCTTGACGTTCCCAGACGGGACCTCCGTGACTGGCCGACCGAAAGGCAATTGCCGGGCACTCTCCGATTCATGAGCAATGATTACTGTTGCCCTCGCCGGGAAACCAAATGCCGGAAAATCAACCTTTTTCGAGGCAGCAACCCAGGCGGAGGCTGAATCCGCCAATTATCCTTTCACAACAATCGACCCGAACCGAGCAATCGCGCATGTCCGGACTGACTGCCCCTGTCTTGAGCTTTCCCATCGGTGTGATAGTGATCGCTGTCGGGATGGCAAGCGGTATGTACCGGTTCACCTGATTGATGTTGCCGGACTTGTTCCAGGGGCGCATGAGGGACGTGGGCTTGGTAACCGGTTCCTCGATGAACTGACCAATGCTGATGTGATCATTCATGTTGTTGATGCCTCCGGCGGCACCGATGCTGAAGGCACCCCCATCGAGGTCGGGGAGTACGACCCGACACAGGAAATCGATTTCATTGAGCGACAACTTGATCAGTGGCTTGCCGGGATCATCGACCGAAACTGGGAGACAGTCGAACGACAATCCCGTAGTCCGGACTTTGATATCGACACCGCACTCACAGATCTGTTATCAGGGCTTGGGGCCACGGAAACTGATATCGCTGCCTGTTTACGCGCAATTGATTATCCAGATGATCCGGGAGCGTGGGATTCGGAGGCCCGCACGGCACTAGCTAAGACCCTTCGCAAGCGGACAAAGCCCATTCTTGTTGCTGCGAACAAAATCGATGTTGCGCCCCCGGAGACAGCTGCCTCACTGCTTGACCTTGATCGGCCTGTTGTCCCAACAACCGCTGAGGGTGAATTGGCGCTTCGACGGGCTGCTAGTGAGGGGCTTGTTGATTATGATCCGGGCGATAGCGCGTTTTCTATTGAGGCAGAGCTTAGTCAGAAACAGCAGACCGCGCTTGAGTCGCTTCAACAGACCGTCACCGAGTACAATGGGACCGGCGTCCAGGCAGCACTCAACGGTGCCGTGTATGATCTGCTTAATCGGATCACGGTCTATCCGGTTGAGGATGCAACGCATTGGACCGACGGTCAGGGAACGGTCCTGCCTGATGCTCATCTGCTTGAAGCCGGTGCTACTTCCCGTGATCTTGCATACGCGATTCACAGCGACATCGGTGATGGCTATCTCCACGCCATTGATGCCCGTTCAGATCGCGAAATAAGCGATACGCACGAACTCTCGGAGGGCGACGTAATCAAAATTGTCAGCACAGCATAACTTCCGCTGCCTCCTTGATCCTACCCACAGGGACTTTGCCTGCCAACTGCTAAAGAGGGCCCTTCGCAATCAGATATCAAGAAAACAAGACGGTTGACGGGATACGCCCGTCCGTGTGTTAGTTGGCAGTCAGTTGAATCCGGAGTCCTGTCGATAGCGCCCACAGATCATTGTAGATCCCCGAGTGGCTGTGCTGTATCCGCCTGAATCCAGGCTTCCTCATGTTCTCGGTCATAGATAATCGTCTCATCGTGGTCGACAGTTACTGAGGCGTACCGATCGCTATCAATTGGAGCGGTCGGCGGCGTTACATCCAGGTCAGTATCGTGAGATTGGTCTCCGGTCATAATCGGTAACGATCCGTGATATTGTCGTTCCGATTATCCATACTGGGTGGATGGTGTTAACTGTTACCATTGGAAGAAGCCTTGCGCCTACTTTCTACGTATCGCCATAAGCAGGCAAGACAACACAACCGCGCAGTATACTATGGCCATCCTGACATCAAGCCCTGAGTTAATTCACAGAAATTTTAACGCGAATGCCACGGGGTGCCCCCGAGGCAGTTGACTCAGCGACAGACCATGGGATAAGTGACAATCTATGTCGTATGCCCAACCCGTTCAGTAGTGAACTATCCCGAGATCATGCCCTGAGGGCACTCGGCCTGTTTCTCTGCAGCCGCTGGACGGTTTACAGGCTGCCGAGGCGAATGCCTCGGGGCTTGACCCCGAGGCGGTTCACACTTGACAGTTTCGTGTTGCCACGCGCATTCGTTCGATTGCCTCCTTAAGATCCTCAATACCGGTTGCATAGGAGATCCGTGCACCACCGGTACCGTTCTCGCCAAAGGCCTTGCCCGGCACAACAATTACGTCCTGATCAATAACCGCATCGACCCACCCGTCTGGCACCTGTGGCATTGCGTAGAATGCTCCATCCGGGGTTGGGGTTTCAAGCCCCATTTCCTCAAGCCCATCTAGCAGTACATCCCGCCGTTGTTGGAAGGCGGCGACCATCTCCGCGACCGGGTCCTGTGGTCCGGAGAGTGCTGCCTCGGCGGCATACTGTGAGGGCGCACTTGCACACGCCTGTACGTACTGATGTACGCGAAGCATTCGGTCGATCCGCCGCTGGGAGCCAATGATCCATCCGAGACGCCAGCCAGTCATCGAGTACGTCTTTGAACAGGCCGATACAATCACGACATTGTCCGTTTCAGCGTAAGCAAACGGTGAGTAATGCTCTCCCTCAAAGACAATCGACTCATACACCTCATCAGAAATGCACAGCACATCGTGTTCATCAGCAATACGTGCAAACTCGCGCATATCAGCTTCAGACTGGACTGCGCCGGTCGGATTTGCGGGACTGTTCACCACGAAGGCGGCCGTATCATCGGTAATTGCTTCTTCGATGGCTTCCGGTGACAGGGTCAGATCATCCCGCAGTGCAACCGGCACTGGCGTCCCGCCGGCGATCCGGGTCAATGCATCATACGAGACAAACCCTGGATCCGGTATTAGGACTTCCTCGCCAGGATCGACATGAGCTTCGAGTGCAAGATGCAATGCCTCACTGCCCCCAGCCGTGGCCACGATTGCCTCCGGATCGATATCGAGTCCACGATCGGTTGCATACCGCTGGGTGATCGCCTCCCGCAGTGAATGCAGTCCCTTGTTTGAGGTATACCCATCAGCCTTTCCCTCCTTGATTGCCTCTTGGGCCGCCTGACGGGCATGCTCGGGAGTCGGGAAGTCCGGCTGCCCAAGGCCAAGATTGATCGCATCCTCACTTGCGGCCTCGAAGACCTCACGGATTCCACTGATCGAGACGCTCTCGACACGCGCCGAAAACTCTGTCATACACTATCTCCCGCCGTCACCAACAATCAAGGTTTCTCACTGCTTCATCGGTCTCCCTTTTCAGCTCTTTTCGCCGGCAATCCCCGTGTTATCGGCTCACAACCGACTTCGCGCATCGCTATCCTTTTATAACCTGATGGGATAACACCGATACAGTCTAGTGGCGAGGCGTGAAAGCGTACCGGCGTGACACTCAGCGTACTCGTTCCGTCGTCAATCGCCCGGGAAACTGACAGCAAGCGCGAGGCTACTCGCAAGCTTGGTACTCTCGCCCGCGCGGCGACCATTTTCCGGGTTGATCGCCTTGTGGTCTTTCCGGACCATGACGGCGAACGACAGTACGACGACGGGTTTGTCACAACCGTCCTTCGGTATGCCGCGACGCCACCCTACCTCCGAAAGGAGGTGTGGGGGTCGCGGGACGAACTAGAGTATGCGGGTGTCTTGCCGCCGCTTCATGCCTCGTCGCGGACCGGCTCCGGATCGAGCGGTCCGGGGTCGATATGAC
>JBEQBL010000095.1:0-7374 GCA_041639835.1 Salinarchaeum sp. | reverse complement strand
TGCTGATAACTCCTGTGTGATCATCTGTAATATGGAGAATATTGATCCGATGGGGATTCACACAGGGGAATCGACGGTTGTGACACCAAGTCAGGTGATTCCCGATAAGGGTCACCAAGAGATGCGCGATGTCGCGTTGAAGGTAATCCGTGATCTTGGGATTCATGGCGGATGTAATATTCAGTTCGCGTGGCACGATGATGGAACCGACGCCGGGGAGTACCGAGTCGTTGAGGTCAATCCTCGTGTGTCACGGTCATCGGCACTGGCCTCAAAGGCAACCGGCTATCCAATTGCGCGGGTAACCGCCAAGGTGGCGTTAGGAAAACGGCTACACGAAATCGAAAACGAAATTACCGGCGAAACGACAGCCGCCTTCGAGCCCGCAATTGATTATGTGGTGACAAAGGTACCACGCTGGCCGATTGACAAGTTCGATGATGTTGAATTCGAGCTCGGCACGGCGATGAAGTCAACCGGAGAGGCGATGGCTATTGGCCGAACCTTCGAGGAGTCACTGCTGAAGGCGTTGCGGTCCTCGGAGTATACACCCGCTGTTGACTGGACCGAGGTCGATGATCGGGCATTAGAGATGGCATATCTTGAGACCCCAAGCCCGGATCGACCGTATGCGATGTTCGAGGCCTTTGATCGGGGATACTCCGTTGAGGAAGTAAGTGATCTTACCGGCATTCGAGAGTGGTATGTGAAACGATATCGGCGAATTGCCGATGCTGCTGGGCGTGCACAAGACGGCGAACTTGCCCCGGCAGCCGAACTTGGGCTAACCGATGCGCAGTTAGCCGCCGGCGTCGACGCGACAGACGCCTCGACACTGCCTCGTCCGGAGACAGACGCAATCGATACCGTCGCGGCAGAAACACCTGACCGGACATACAAGCAGGTTGATACATGTGCCGGTGAGTTTGCCGCATCAACGCCGTACTATTACTCAGCACGGCGCCCGCGAGCCAGTGGAATCGCCACCGGCACCGAGGAACTCAAGATTGATCCGGACGCCGACAGCGTAGTTATCGTTGGTGGCGGCCCAATCCGCATTGGGCAGGGAGTTGAGTTTGATTACTGTACGGTCCATGCGGTTCAAGCCTTACAGGAGGAGGGGGTTGAGGCACACGTAATTAACAATAATCCGGAAACAGTCTCAACAGACTACGACACCTCCGATGGGCTCTTTTTCGAGCCAATTTCGGCCGAAGAAGTCGCGGACGTGGTAGAGGCCACAGGAGCCGACGGAGTAATGGTGCAGTTCGGTGGACAAACCTCCGTTGATGTTGGCGAACCGCTTAATGAGGAACTCGACCGCCGCGGACTTGAGTGTGAGATTATGGGCACGAGTGTCGAGGCAATGGACCTCGCAGAGGATCGTGACCGATTCAATCAGTTGCTTGATGAACTTGGTATCGTGCAGCCAGAAGGCGGGGCCGCTACATCGCGCGAGGAGGCGTTACAGCTAGCGGATGATATCGGCTATCCGGTATTGGTCCGGCCATCGTATGTCCTTGGGGGCCGAGCAATGGACGTTGTCTATGATGATGGTGAACTTGTCGAGTACATTGAAAAGGCAGTTCGCGTCTCGCCGGATAAGCCGATTCTTATCGATAAATTCCTTGACGGCGCAATCGAGCTTGATGTCGATGCGGTGGCGGATGGCGAACAGGTATTGATTGGAGGCGTCATGGAACATGTCGAGTCCGCCGGGGTCCACTCCGGTGACTCGGCGTGTATGATTCCACCACGGTCGCTCTCAGCGGAGACGTTAGCACGTGTTCGGGAGGTAACCGAACAGATTGCGACGGCACTTGATACCGTCGGGCTATTAAACGTACAACTGGCGGTCCAGGACGGGGATGTATATGTGCTTGAGGCAAATCCACGGTCTTCACGGACGGTCCCGTTCGTATCAAAGACCACCGGGGTGCCGATTGCACGGATTGCCGCCAAGGTAATGGTCGGACACTCACTCTCAGAGCTTGATATTGTCGAGCAGATTCCAGAACAGACCTCAATCAAGGAGGTTGTCCTGCCGTTTGATCGACTGCCAGGATCAGACCCACGGCTTGGTCCAGAGATGAAATCAACCGGCGAGGTTATGGGGACGGCTGATACCTTTGGCCGGGCGTATGACAAAGCTCAGCAGGCGGTTGGCAAGCCAATTCCTGCATCCGGAACAGCGATTGTTGACCTCCCCGTTGAGGGTTTTGAAGAGTACTTTGAGGTAACCGACTTCGAGGATCGCGTTGCCGCAATTCAGCGCGGGGATGTTGACCTTGTTGTCTCTCGTGACCGGCAGGCGCTTGAGGCCTGTGTTGAAGAGGAGATCACCTACTTCTCAACAGTTGCAAGTGCCAATGCTGTACTTGAGGCTTTAGCACACAAAGCAGAGCCAATTGACGTTCGGCCGGTTACTGAGCGGCCAAAACACACCGGACCCTGGGGAGCAACGGACAGCAAATAAGAAGAGTCACCGTCTCGTGAGCCACGTGTCTCCGAGACGGTTGACACTACAAAAAGGCAGCAAGAGGACTGGGCCGGTTAATAGATTAACTCGTCGTCGGCAGTGATCATATAGAACGTTCGGGCAGCAATATTAACCGCGTGATCACCGACGCGTTCAAGATCGCGAATCGTCAGTAGAAGCCGGGAGACGTCCTGGAGCATTATATCAACATTGTCAGTAGCGCCCGTTTCAAATTCCTGTTCAAGTAATCCACGAACTACATCTTGACTGGCGGTAGCACACATTTCATCAAGCGATGTATCATGCTTATCGATTGCCCGACAGGCATCCGCATCCTCGGCCGCGTAAGCGGCCATTGCGTCCTCAAGCATATCCTCTGCTTTGGCTCCGATTTCCTGAACATCGACATCGGGATAGCGGTCTTGTTCAGCCTGCATCGAGTATTCCGCTAAGTTTGTTGCAAGATCGCCAACGCGTTCAAGATCAGTGAGGATCTTAAACGAGGCAGCGATAAATCGGAGATCACCGGCAACAGGCTGCTGGAGGGCCAAGAGGTCAATGCAGTCGTGTTCAAGTTCGAGATATAGTTCGTTGATTTCGTGATCGCCTCTAATGATGGCTTCAGCCTGGTCATCGTCACGATGATCAAGGACAGAGAGGGCCTCATGAAGCCGGTCATGGACAAGTTCGCCTAAGTAGAGGATATCCCCCTGAAGTTCCTCAAGTTGTGTTTGGTAATCTTTCCGGGACATGATCGTGATTACATCGAACCAATAGCGAATGCTTATATAGTCCTTGCGACCGAGTAGTTCTCTCAAACGCAAGTGAACCGCCTTGGGGTCAAGCCCCGAGGCATTCGCCTCGACAGCCTGTAAAATATTGTCTGGGATGAGGTGCCAAGCGATGACCTGTCTGACCGCCGCTGACCTATCCAAACTTGCCAGTAATATAATCCTCAACGCGTGAGTCGGATGGGTTCTCAAATATTTTCTGCGTGTCGTCAAACTCAACCAGTTCCCCGCCGGTAAGAAAGACTGCTGTCTTGTCCGAAATCCGGGCAGCCTGTTGCATATTGTGTGTGACGACAAGAACAGTATAGTCCTCAGCTAAACTGGTAATAAGATCCTCAATTTTCGAGGTGGCAACGGGGTCAAGTGCTGAGGCCGGTTCGTCCATTAAAATTACCTCCGGGTCAGGCGCAATTGCCCGCGCAATACAGAGTCGTTGTTGTTGGCCCCCGGAGAGTTCCAGCCCGGAGGTATCGAGTTGATCGTTGACCTCGTCCCAGAGGGCAGCTCGTCGGAGGGCATCCTCGACGGTGGTATCGACGTCGACGTCCTGTCCTTGGACTTTAAGCCCATACGCGACGTTATCGCGGATGCTTTTCGGGAAGGGATTTGGCTTTTGGAAGACCATTCCAATACGTCGACGAAGGGCAACCGGGTCAACATTGTCAGCGTACACATCTTTGCCACGGAACAGCAACTCACCGTCGACCTGCGCGACATCAATAAGATCATTCATCCGGTTGACACACCGCAGAAACGTCGATTTGCCACAGCCTGATGGACCAATAATAGCTGTCACTTGTCGTTCTGGGATATCGATCGTTGTTGGCTGCAGTGCACGAGTATCACCGTAGAAGACCTCAAGATCGCGCGCTTGCAGAATCGGGGAGCTATCTTGCGGGGCGTTGCGATCCTGGGTCTCTGCCTCAACACGGGTGTCGATCAACGGACCTGTATCGCTCATGATTGTAAAAGCGGAGATGTGAAAGGACGGACGGGGGATGGACAGTTACAGAGGGACTTACGAGGGCCAGACCCGTGTGACCGATACCAGTCTATCATTATCCGTCAATAGCAATGTGGTCTCTAAATATGCTTCTATTACCGATATATATTGATATATAGATAAATATATCCCGACGAAATGGAGCGAGTCAACGGTTTCAAGCCGAGGAGTCTGGCTCAGCAATCCAATAATATATGTGATATATATTTGGGAACCATTTTATAAATTCAGTCCATGGGTGATAACATGGAAACACGGAAGGTCCAACTTACCGGTGGGTCCACCTATACAGTTTCATTGCCGAAGGACTGGGCAACCGAACAGGGGATTGAGTCCGGCAGCGAGGTCCAGTTCCATCGGGAAGGCGAGGCGCTGATGGTGACCCCGCAACGGGAGGAATCACGAGCGAAAGGCCGGCTTGATGTCTCGGGATTGACGGGCGATCGTCTGGTCAGCGGGATTATGACAATGTATGTCAGCGGCTTTGATATTATTATACTGGAATCAGGATCATTCTCCTCGGACCAACGGCAGACAATTCGAGAAGCGGTACAGGGCCTTGTTGGCGTTGAGGTACTGAAAGAAAGCGACGATCAAGTCGTCATCCAGGATCTACTTGATTCTTCGGAGTTATCCGTGCATGGAGCGGTCACACGAATGCGACTTATTGCACGGACAATGCTTGGTGACGCCATCGAGGCGTTGATCAACAACGATGATGCACTTGCAGAGAGTGTCATCGATCGCGATGATGATGTTGATCGACTCTGGTTTGTTGTTTCACGGACGTTCCGAGCAACACTACGGTCGTCCCGAGCGATTGAAGAACTTGAAATTCCACGCGAGACCTGCTTTGACTATCATTCAAGTGCCCGCCAGCTTGAGCGAATCGCCGATCACGCTGCCAAAATTAGCGAAGTCTCACTTGATCTTGATGCCGTTGATGATGATGTGGCAACCGCATTAACCGAACTCCATACGGAGGCCGTTGAGGTGATCGATACGGCGATGGATGCGCTACTTGAGGAGGATAGTGACCACTCAACGGAATTAGCGCATGACGCACGAGAGTCGATTCGCGAAATCGATTCTCATGCCAAACGTGCCGATGAGCTGCTTCGGTCACTTGATGCCCACGAGGCACAGTCACTGGGACTGGTTGTGGATTCGCTATCGCGAAGTGCTGATTATGGTGGTAACATCGCCGAGACGGCACTTCAGAAGGCCGCCCCGAAGCCGTCATGAACTAACGGTCGATTCCGAACGGAAGTGCTTTTGTCTCCCCCGGGTGTGATAGTACATAGAGGGTTCGTGGTCTAGTGGTTATGACGCGGCCCTTACAAGGCCGAGATCGGCGGTTCGAATCCGTCCGAACCCACCTATTCTTATCAGAGACGCGAGCAAGCAGTCAATAGTAGTGAGTGATATATTATTCGCATGGACCCACAGAAGCTCTTGGCGGCAGCACATGCGGCAAGTGACCGGGCGGTGGCGCCATATTCGGAGTATCCGGTCGGAGCGGCGGTCGCCGCTGATGGACGCATCTATCCCGGGTGTAACATTGAGGTAGCAAACTATACCAGTAGTATCCATGCCGAAGCTGTCGCCGTTGCTCGGAGTCTGTTTGATGGCGCTGAGAAAGTTGATGCGATTGCCGTATCGACAGCCGCACAGGACGGGGCAACACCCTGTGGCAGTTGCCGGCAGCTGCTTCGGGAGTATGCACCGCCATCAGCACCGGTGTATATCGATACAGGCGACAGCTATCGAACATATACCATTGAAGAGTTACTTCCAGAGGCCTTTGCGCCGGATCATATGACAAAGAAATAATGATAGACGGGACAACGGCGGGTGCAGAACGGATATGCTAATCCGAAGATCTCGCCAGGCGTATACCCTAAGAGACGATGCTGGGCCTCCACAGGTTCGGTTCTCAACGAGGAGGGCAGCATCAAAGCCGGGCTGTAATCCAGTCGGAAATATCATCCAGTTCCTGATCGATTGCCCCATGACCGGTTGGATACGTCCGGTAGGTCACCGACAAGCCAGCATCACTGAGTCGAGTGCTCGCTCGCTTGGTCCGCTCTTCCGGGATCACAAGGTCAACCTCGCCTGCGGCAAGAAACACAGGGACCGATCGTGCGTCAACAAGTTTGTCAACCGATCGGTGTGATTGTGGCAAATAAGCGTTCATAGCCACGACCCATGCAACTCGTTTTGACGCCTCAATAGCAGTGGCCAACGCCAGTGTACCGCCCTGGCTAAAGCCAAAGAGTCCGATACGTGTCGGATCGATCTGATATTGCTCAGCAATATACGCCAGAAACGTCCCGATGCGGGTAACCGACTGTGACAGACTAGTGGAATCAGGTTGGCTGGTGTGTAACCCACCCTGGTCGACATCAAGTCGATACCAAGCATATCCATCCTCAAAGTCGATCGGCCCGCGAACGGCAAAGAAATGCATTGAGTCAGGCAGACGGGTAGCAATGGAGAGGAGATCACGTTCGTCGGCCCCGCGGCCATGAATTAAGACAACCGCCGGTGCCGGATGGTCGGAATTGGCCTGTGGGGAGCGACTTATGTAGGCAAGCGGCTGGTCCTCGGACATAATCTGCTCGATGGTGGCTCCCGGGAGCAAAGAGAATTCCGACGGTAGGGCGATAGAAGACATCCAGCAGTCACCAGCGTGTGCACCGATAAGAGACGCAAGATGGACATCCATACTACTCTATAGAGGTACCCATAGATTTATTACCGAGTGTGAGAGTGCCTAGCATGTATGGCGGTCGCACCTGACGATACGGACGACCTCGTTGATGAGTTCCTCGCCCAGCGCGGGCACGATGTGGCCAGTTGGGAGGAGGACTACAACAAAAAACGCTGTCCGGAATGTGGCGCAGTCCATGACCCGGATGCGACAGCCTGTAGCGTCTGCGGTTGGGATCCCGGCGTATAATACGTGTATTGTGAGGAACGATTGTCGATAGGTGAGCGACGAGAAAGTCCGGCACCGTTGACCTCCTCCCACGACTTCAGTCGTGGGATTCCTCCGTGGGTAATCCCGGTTGGATCACCCCGGCTGTGAACTTGTGGGT
>JBEQBL010000094.1:0-7381 GCA_041639835.1 Salinarchaeum sp. | reverse complement strand
CCGTATTGCGGTGCGGGTTCACTCCTCGTCTATGAGTCGATCAACCGCACCACGTGCCGCAAGAGCGGCATCCTCGGCAATGCGTTCATCATCACCGGGGCCGTTGAGGTATACATCAACCTCAAGCACCCGGTCCTCAAAGGTCACTGTGAGATCAAAGTCGTCGATTTCACTTCGCCGATACCGTGATAATACAACATTTTCAGCCGCTTCAACGGCGGCTTGCACCACTGCATCGTCGTCAACCATCGATTAACCGCCTCCTCGACTCAATTAGGATCCGCCGGCACCTGGGCCCATGCCACCGCCCATTGGACCGCCCCCGGCACCGCCGAGCATCTCTTCAAGTTCCTGCTGGAGTTCCTCAAACTGCTCTTGGATACGCTCTTCCTGTCGCTCAAGTGTTTCAACGCGAATCTCAAGATTGTCAACTGCCTCCTCAAGATCCTCTTGGGCTTCTTCGTAGTCGGTTTCAATCAGTAGTTCGCCGACCTCACGGTACATTACCGTATCTTCCTCAATCTCATCAAGCTCCTCCAGAGCGTTTTGTGAGTCTGTCAGTTGTGTTTCCGCCTCACTTTTCTGGACAGCAAGTTCCTGAGCTGTCTCTTGGAGGTCTTTGAGTTCCTCAACTTTCTCTTGTGCACCTGGGGGCAGGCTTCCTTGCATACCCTAACGGTACAGCGCCATACAGAAAAACCTCTGCTTTCAGGTCCTTGATCACTCTCTGTCGCTGGCGGCCTTGATCGTCCGCTCAGCGGCACTAAGCAACGAACACCAGGTCCGCTTTGCGGCACGTAATGCTGGTGGATCTGCTGCTATAATCGTAACTGTCAGACGCGTTTTGTCCTGCTTGACTGTCGCCTGTGCTCGTGATCCATCAATCGCCGCTGCCTCCTGACTCAGTGCCTGATACACCACTGTTGTCGTTGCTGGATCAGCGTAAGAGCGAGTAATCAACAACCGATGGTCCATTTCCGCTCCCCGGGTCGACACAGGAGTTGTTATTCAACCTCGATTTCCTTGATATCCCGACTTCGCTCCTTCAGCAATACACGATGTCCACAGTATGGACACCGAACACCCCCGTATTCATCAAGCGTTACGTCTCGCTTACAGCGTGCGCATTTATATCCCATTGTAGTGACCAGTGTAGTTCATATACCGGGCTGTTGTGTAACAAGCGTGTTGGTTCACTACTCTGTCCCCACCGTCGTGCCGTCGTTACTCGTCTTCGCCCAGGGCTGCCCGAATTGATCGTTCAACGGCCTGTCCCGGCGCGGTTTCGGGCTTGTAGGCACCACCAGCAAATCGGTATCCACAGCGACCACATTCCCAGATACCGGTTCCAGCTCGGGAGACACGCTCGGCGCCACAGTCCGGACAGGCATGGTCGGCGTTCATTTCGGCTTCAATATCGGCGACACGCTTGCGGGCGACCCGTCCGTAGCGGGCTCCGAAGCGTCCAGCGCTTCCGACCCGACTGTTCGAATCACTCATAGTACCGTCGCATACCTGCGTCGCGTACATAAACGCTTTGAGATTGCCGTCTCCCCTGCGGTGTGTCACTGAAGTCCGGCCTCCTGGAGGGCCTCATTTAGATCGTCACGAACCCATTCCCCGGATTCGACATCCCGGGCGGTGGTGACAATACGATTTTCCTGTACCGAGGACCCATCCCGTAATAACAGCCGTACGTTTCCGCCGTTGTCCGGACGAGTCGCCTTGGCCCGCAACCCGGACTGTGAGCCGGTGCCCCCGGCGTCAATCGGGCCGGGGATCACCTTCTTTACGTGTGGGTGTTCGGCGACCGTCTGAATGGCTTGCTTGCCATCCCGCCCGCCAATCAGTGTGGTATGTGTGCCGCCGAGTTTCTCCTCTGGCGGGGTTTTAACCACATCTAAGGCCCGCGTATGCCGTCGCTCAAGTGCGCGTTCGACGGGATCCTCGTTATCACTACCACCAAGTCGTCGCAGTTCATACCGCGACTGGACGCGAATCGCCCGGATGACCTGTCGTACCCCGGCAACGTAGACGGCCTCCGGACGCTTCCGGTGTAGTTCATCGGCAATACGTCCGGCATAGTTGCGCAGTTCACGTGGCTCATCTTCTCCATCCTCCGGCGTTGTTCGGATCACGGTCTGTCCAAGGATGGTCTCCTCATTGAGCATTGTCAGTGTTGTTCGCTGACGGCCCGCATCGACAACGACAGCATCAGCATTGGTCGTTCGACAGACAAGACAGTAATCGCCTGGGCGATCAAGCGGCGAACCACACTGACGACACTCCACACGTTAGTATAACGATACCCCGGTTAAAACACTCATCGGCCTATCGGTCAGTTGGCGGGTCCAGGCGCAGTTTTGCGATACTCCCTGAGTAAGACTGTCGCGTAGCCGCCCTTTGGCAGTGCAAACTCGAAGGTCACCGTCTCCTCATCGACGGTTGTCTCAAGTGCTGTTTGGACAAGAATCGCACGCCGTGTCCCTGTTGATGCCCATTCACCGGGCAGCGCAAACGCATCGGGCCCAATGTCAAACTCTGCTAACACGGCTTGCTCAATCTCACCCGGGGCCCCGTCTGCGTAGTCAGTATCCGTGCCGACAAGTGGTGCAGTAATGAATGCGCGTCCTCGCTTGCAGTGTCGTGTCACCGTTTCAACACGGTCCTCGGTAACCCGTTGCGTACGGTGTACATCCGGACGAGCGGGGGTGTCCGTACTGTCGGCAAAACACACCACATCACCAGCAACCGGACGATCAAATGGAAGGCCTTGCTCAATTCGTCGCGATATGATTTGATTGAAAATATACGACTGTGCGGCGTGGACAAAGAGTTGTTGGAGCGAGTAAGGAAGCGCTTCAAGTGCCTCCCGGAAAGTTCCCCCGTCAACGAGTGTGTGAACGAGTGTTCGCTCGTAGTTTAGTCGCCGTGGGAGTGTCTCAAGAACTCCCTTCCAATCAGTGTCGTCAAACTGGTCGGCAGCCAGCCCGCGGGCTGTCGCTGTACTTTCTGATTCGGCAGCAAATGACTCGGTGACGTATCGTCGCACCGCCGTTTTCCAGTTCTCCCTGATAATTGCCAAGCCGACACGGTGAGTGATCGGTCGGCGACTGCCAAAGCGTTGTTGTCCAAAGTAATTGGGGAGTCCAACTGTCCCCCCGCCGAAGGTTCGCAGTTGCTCGGAGACTGTCGCTACCCGGGAGACAACGGTATCGGGATCTCCTGCTGGGGATCGCAGTGTTATGGTAAAGTCGTTTCCCCGAAGATCACCAAACTCAATAGCTCGTCCAAGCCGTCCAAGTATCTCAATATCCACATCAGCCATTGTTACCTCGGCGATGGCCGCTGGATCGCCATGTGCAACGGAGAACAGCTGTGT
This sequence comes from Salinarchaeum sp., assembly GCA_041639835.1. Lineage (GTDB taxonomy): Archaea > Halobacteriota > Halobacteria > Halobacteriales > Salinarchaeaceae > CAZFMU01. The sequence continues at coordinate 3,999 of JBEQBL010000094.1, read as the reverse complement.
TGTTACTGCCTGTTTGTCCTTTGTTCCCGCCCAGGAGATCCGTTCTCGACTTATACCAAGCTGATTTGCCAATGTATCCGCGAAGGCATTTGTCTCGTACCCCCGCAGCGTCGCCCGGAAGACAACGTGCGGATAGGCATCCGCGTCCGCGGCCATCGGTTCCGGATCAATAGCCTCCTGCTCACGGACTCTAAAATCACGAGGGTGTGTCCGAATCTGCCCTGCAAGCCCCGGCGGATCAGTAATATACCAGTCCAGGCCAACGGCTTGCTCAATTGTGTGTGGGCTTTTGTTTGCCATCGATTAGTACAGTGCCAAGTCTCCGGTTACTGTATCAACAGCCGTTGCCTCGTCCGGGCCGACAGCCAATGCGGTGACTGTCCCTGGAGCCACCTCGGTGTGGCCGGCATCGCGGACAATAGCATGCGCTAGTCCATTTCGTTGTGCTGTTTCCGCTAACTGAAAGAGCTGCTCTTCGTCGGTCCCTTGTAGAACAATCTTCTTCTGTCCGCCTTCCTTCCAGGCGTTTTGGGTGGTGGTATCGGCCCGCTCGTAGGCCTGTAACGATGCGTGTGCAACCTGTGCGGCGAGTTTTCCAGGCCCTAACGAGAGGTCCGCCCGTGCAACGATTGCTTGTTTCATATCCCTCTTTCAGCCAGGGATGCCTAAATCGCTGGCTACTCATTGACAGCATCCTGGGGCGAATGCCACAGGATTTGCCAATAACAGTGGTTGAAAACACGATAATTTTATTCAACAGAGGGCATGTAATTATACGTGGGACGGCCTTGTTGCACGCCCCACACTGAATAAAGAAATCGTATTACCAACAACTGATAAGACGGTTTATATTGTTAGCTCTGGTGACCGGGGCATTTAGGCCCCCCCCGCTCCGAAACCTGATATGATCCTCTCGGACCGCGATATTCTTCGCCGGCTTGAGGCTGGTGATCTTGTCATTGAGCCACTCTCGGATCCCGATATTCAGATTCAGCCGGCAAGTGTTGACCTCCGGCTTGGCCGGGAGTTTCTGGAGTTTCAGCAGACAAACATTCCCTGTATTCACCCTGATGCTGCTGATGAAGTCGAAGAGTATGTTTCTGAGACAGTTGTTGATTCCGATGAGGAATTTATTCTTCACCCCGGTGACTTTGTGCTTGGGACAACCAAAGAACGCGTTTCAATTCCACCGGATCTCATCGCCCATGTTGAGGGACGGTCCTCGCTTGGCCGATTAGCTATTGTTGTCCATGCCTCTCTCCCGGCCGATGAGGAACTGTTTGTCTGGACTCCAGCATCCGGGTTTGGATTCCAGCCAATCGGTGACATCGTTGAGCATGAACGTCAGGCTCGCGTTGTTGGGTTTGACCCGCGTACCCTCCGTGTCAGCACTCACCCAATTACGAACTATATTCGCAATCCAACAAAGCGAATTGTCCGTGTCACACTTCGCTCCGGTCGACAGGTGCATGTTACTCGTGATCACAACCTTTTCACCATTGACCAAGACGGCGGTGTTACCCGACTCCCAAGCGAACAAGCCGCTGGATCACTGGTCATGGTCCCCGGGACGCTCCCGAATCCCCGTGGGACTCGTCGACAGATCGACCTCTCCCGTCTGCTTGATGCTGTCTCAACTGTCTACCCCTACGCGGCCGATGGCACCGGTGACGTTGATACCGCTGTGGCTCCCCCAACAGGAATCACGACAACAGCAGGGACCGGGTCGCTCCCCCAGCAGCTTCCGGTCACGCCATCACTTGGCTGGGTATGTGGCTGGCTTATTACTCACGGTACCGTGTCGGATGATTGCATCACGATCTCCGGCGATACGAAGCCACCGCTGACAGCATTACAATCGTGGTTTGACCGCCCCGGTGTTCACGCCACGCTTGAGACAACCACATCTGGCTGGCAGCTGACGATTACATCACCACTCTGGGCACACGTCAGTCGTCACTTGCTTCGCTCAGACGGCACCTGGACACTCCCGGATCATGTCTGGGATTGGCCGACGGAAGCCGTATCTGGCCTGCTGGCCGGACTTGCCGGCTGCTCCCGTCCACAGACCGATCCCGCGGCCACACTCCCTGATGACCTGTGTATTACCGTTCCAACTGAATCCTTGGCCGATCATCTCATGTACCTTGCAACGCGGCTTGATCTGCGGCCATCCATTCGTTCCCCGGCGGACCACGAGCAGTCCGGCTGGCAACTGACGTGTACGCCGACTGTCGGGGAGAAGATCCCAGCCCCCGGGACGTTACTCATGCGCCTTCGCAAGGCGGCTGATCTGACTGTTGGTGATACGGCGGCGGCTGTTGGTACGATTTCCCAGTCACAGATTCACACCCTTGAGACGGAGCCCACGGCAACCACCAGTCGTGCCACGCTACAGGCACTGTGTGACCTGTATGCCGATGCCGGTGTGGATACAACCCGCCTTGAGCAACTGCTCTGTGGTGAGCTTCGGTTTGAGGCAGTTACGGATGTAACGACAACTGATCGCGTTGAACCGACATACGATCTTGAGGTACAACCGGCCGGCCGACCGGTTGAAAACTTCCTTGGCGGCCGTGGTGGGATCTTCCTATCAAATACCGCCGGGTTGTGTGATCCCGGGTATGAAGGCCAGATTACCCTTGAGTTATCAAATCTCGGTGCTGCCCCGGTGGCCCTATCGCCGGGCATGCGTATCTCTCAGTTGACCTTTACGGAATTGACCGAACGGTCTGAACGCCCGTATGGCTCCGAACGTGGATCCAAATATCAGGGCCAATCAGGCCCCCAAGCCTCTCGTATCGGTAACGACCGTGAGTTTGGCGGCGACCAATAGTCACCTTACTACCGCATACTTATATCCGCCGGTAACCAGGTATCAACATACACTCATGGAGTGTCCGGAGTGGTCCCAAGGGGTGGGTATCAATGGAATTTATTGAGGAAGTTGTCGTTGAGGATTTTCTCCCGACGGTTCGCTCGATGCTTGCCGAACGGCTCCGCGAGCAGGGGCTTACCCAGCGTGAGGTGGCTGATATGCTTGGCATTAGTCAAAGTGCCGTGTCAAAATATGCCCATGGCCGTGTCGCCGGCAATGATACTATCCGAACTCATCCGAAGGTCCAAACAACGGTTGAACAGTTGGCCAGTGAACTGGCCTCTGGTGATACCGGCCGCGTGCGAGCGCTAATTGAACTTGAGGTGTTGATTCGCGAACTTGAGGCTGGAGGACTGTTGGCTGATCTTCACCAGGAACGTATGCCAGCACTGGCTGACCGTGACGGTGGGGCCATTGGAATTCATGATCCGGACAGTCGCCTTCGAGCCTCTGAGCGGACCCTGACGGCGTTACGCCGTGGGCTCCGTATTCTAGAGACAACATCCGGCTTTGCTCGGCTGATCCCACACGTTGGGTCAAATCTTGTTGCTTGTCTGCCGCAGGCAACAACTGTTGACGATGTGGCTGGCGTTCCGGGACGTATTCTTGATATCAAAGGTCAGGCAACAGTCCCTGGTGACCCGGAGTTTGGTGTAAGCGAACATGTCGCGTCAGTCTTGCTTGCCGCTCGTGAGGAAGCGAGTGAGATGCGTGCGGCACTGAATATTCGGTATGATGATACCCTCTTGACAAGCTTAACCGACCAGGGACATGTCGCAGTTGAGTTTGATGCTGACGCCGATGCCGATGAATATCCCTCTCCCGCAGTGCAAGCGGCGTTGATCGAGGCTCCGGAAGCGACGGTTGTCTACCAGACCGGTGGATACGGTATTGAACCACTCATCTATGTCCTGGGCACTGATCCGGAGACAGTTGCTGATACAGTTCGACAACTCTGCTAAGTGGTATTGGTCGACCTGAGTAGAAATGGTCTACAGAGAAGGCAGGCAGAGTGGCTCGGGGCTTGACCCCGAGGGTAGCGTAACTGTTACGAGATTCAGTAGGATTCGGTAGGATTCGGGAGTAATTTCTACTGATTCGATGGATTTAATCGTATCTAC
>JBEQBL010000093.1:0-7389 GCA_041639835.1 Salinarchaeum sp. | reverse complement strand
GGGCAACACTGAGCGGATAGCCAAAACGCCACACCCTGTAAGGGGCTGAAGGTGCATCAGCGAACCCGCAAGTTCACAGCCGGGGTGATCCAACCGGGATTACCCACGGAGGAATCCCCCGACTTCAGTCGTTGGAGGAGGTCAACTGATGGCCTAAATCGGCAAAACAGGCGGCAATCGTCGTTCCGACATAGCCGCTTCCAACGACGCTTATGTGTATATCGACGGCAACGACGGTCGGCATAATGGCTGTTTTGACCATCTGGGGAGACGCTTGTGAATTCCTCCCGGGGTCAAGCCCCGGGGCAGTCGCCTTATTCCGCTTGTACATCCCACTTGGACTGTCGATATGATCACAACAGTACGACAAACTACTTGACGATTGCTGCCATCAGCCCTGCATATGAACAGTGAGATGCAGGCGGTCGTTCTTGCTGCCGGTGAGGGGACACGTCTCCGACCGCTGACCGAAGATAAACCAAAGGGAATGGTCGAAGTCGCTGGCAAACCATTGCTAACCCATTGTTTCGAGCAACTTGTTGAGCTTGGCGCTACCGAGTTGCTTGTTGTTGTCGGGTATCGAAAGGAGGATATTATCGAGTACTATGGCGACAGCTTCGACGGAGTGCCAATTACATATGCCCACCAGCGTGAACCAACGGGGCTGGCCCATGCCCTGTTGACCGTTGAGGAGCACATCGATGACGACTTTATGTTGATGCTTGGAGATAATATCTTCCAAGCGAACCTCGCCGATGTTGTCCGCCGTCAACAGGAGGAACGTGCTGATGCTGCTTTCCTTGTTGAGGAGGTGCCATGGGAAGAAGCCTCCCGGTATGGCGTCTGTGATACAAATAAATACGGCGAGATTGTCGAAGTCATTGAAAAGCCGGACGATCCACCAACAAATCTGGTTATGACCGGCTTCTATACGTTTACTCCAGAAATATTCCACGCCTGCCATCTTGTCCAGCCCAGCAACCGCGAGGAGTATGAACTGTCCGATGCCATTGATCTGCTCTTACACTCCGGCCGGACAATTGATGCGGTTGAGCTTGAGGGTTGGCGCATTGATATCGGGTATCCGGAGGATCGCGATGAGGCCGAACGGCGTCTCACCGGCGATGTCGCCGATCACTCCGAGCGAGACGTTGAGACTGCCGAACTGTCCGATTAATTGCTGAACTACCAGCCCTTTCAAGCGCCGGGAGTCCCACAACGTCGGACTGGTGGCGCGCCTCGCCGAAGATGACCCGCTGCTGTCACCGGGCTGGCTGTCTCGGCGCCTGTTGTTGAGTAGTGGACGTTGCCTCGGCCGTATCGAACCCTTTTAGGGCGCGACGGGCAAGCCTATTGATATGACCATCAAACCCGGGTACGTCAAAAAGACCGGTAAAATCCTGCTTGAACGGTATCCAGAAGCGTTTTCGACCGACTTTGAACACAACAAAGAGGCTGTACAGACGCTCACTAATATCACATCGAAGAACGTCCGGAATCAGATTGCGGGATATATTGCCCGTAAGAAGCGCACGCAGGCCCAGCCGGCATAATCATCTTCTACGCCGACGCTTTGAGCTCCGCATAGCAGTTGCCACTTGAGATCTGCAGTCGCGTGAGCGTACAGTTACTTCGCTCAATGTCGGCCCGAAACTCATCCGGGGCATAGATATGGTAGTATCGTGGTACCGTCTCATCAGTTGGTAACGTCCAATCAATCGTTGTATCAAATCCACTCTCCTGGTCAAATCGATCATGGGCTGTACTCCAGGCGCTTACTAATCCCCGTCCGCCCGGAGAGAGTACCCGAGCGAGTTCGTCAAGGCTGGCTACCCGTAGGGCTCGTGTTGGCAGGTGATGAATTGTTGCCACATAGAGCCCGACATCAATCGTGTTCTCAGCCAGCGGAAGTTCTGCGGCATCGCCAACAAACAGGGCTGTATTCGGGGCTGTCCTCGCACCATCGGCAGCGATTGTAAGCAATTCCCGGCTAAGATCAATCCCAATGGCTGTGTCGACCTGTTCGGCGAGGCTGGTTAGATGCCGGCCATTGCCACAGCCAACAGCAAGCCCTCTAGATCCGGTTACCGTCTCAAGAAAGGCCGTTACTTCCGGCCAGGGACTGTGTCGCGTTTGCGCAAAGTGTGCCGCAATGTCATCATACACTGCCCGCATACGAGCCCGCTTCATACACATGTACATGCACGATAGAGGCCTGAGTCTTCCGTTTGCTCACAACACAAGAAACGTGAGATAGGCAACAAGCAGTAGAATTGTCGCATGCAAGGCGCCGGCACGAACGTCGCCTCGGCTCATCTGTCCCGCGACAAAGCCCGTTACAAGCGCCTGGAGGTATGCTGTATGCTGAAACACCGTCTGAAAGGCCCCAACGTCAACATCTCCAAAGCCCGATAGACCGCCGGTTGGTAACTGGGCGCCAGCCGGGCCTTCAGGAGCAATCCCTGTCTCCGGTAAATTCGGTAACAACACCGTGTCAAGTGCTGCAATAATAATCAGGAAGACCGCAAAGGAGATGTATACGACAATCGTGTATGTTAGCATCTCCTGTCGGCGCTCTCGTTTGAGCGTTTGATCGGCCTTTGCCTGATTCGCGGCAATTCGTAACACCCGGGCAATATTTCCACTGGCGTTCATTGCATTAGTAATCAGGGCAACGACCCGGGAGACCGTCGCTGTGCGTACGCGTTGTTCCAGTCGTTTGAATCCGGTCTCGATATCGGCACCCCATTGTAGATCTGCCCATAGCCGATCAATTTCCATGTTAAGCGCCCCAAGATTACTTTCTCGGACGCGGCCAATGCTCTCGATAACGGTCATGCCAGCCTGATTGACACTTGCCAGCCGATCAAGAAAGTCCGGCACGGCATCTTCGATCCGCCGAATCCGCCGGTGATGATACTCATAGGCAAGCGCAAAGGTCCCCACAATCCCAAGTGCTGTCTGCAGGAGAACCGTCTCAACCAGGTCAAGCGTCAGCGTCTCGGCAACGATCAGTCGTCCACCCGCAAGCAGTCCCAGTACCGGGACTGTTACATAGAGGACAACTTCGGGCCGCTGGCGAATCGTTCCAATAGGATCCTGCAGTCGACGCCGCACCTGTCGAATCTGTTTATACACGGTAAGCCGTCGCTGTGTTTCGGTTTTTGCGAATTGTCCTCCATCGGCCCGTCGTGGTTCAGCCTGTGGGAGGTCCCGAAGCCAGGCGCGTTCCCGGTCTGTCCCCCGGTCCTCGTCGTAGGTCATCCGTCGACCGATCCCAAACCCGCCCATCGCGGAATCGAGATAGGCAATAAAAGCGAGGTTTGCTGCCGGCAGGATCAGGTACACAAACAGACGAAGCGGCGTTAGTGTCTCCGCGCCGGTGAGGCCAATAACGACAAGAATGGTAATCAAAAAAAGCGGCCCAGCAACAAACAACGTCACATATGCCTCCGCAAGCGTCGATAACAGGGTCAGTAACTGTCGCTGTTGTGCCTCCGCCTCCTCGCGAAACTCATCATACTGTGATTCAAGAAAGGACTCAAGATTGCGGCCACTCTGGAGCACGCTTGCTAGATTCTGACTGAACTCCTGAAAGGTGTCACTCGGGCTCCGCTGGCTTGTTAGCCGGATGGCTGTGACCATATCCCGACCAAACACATCCATATGCCGAACAGCAACATCGAATTCCTCGGCTGCTGCCCCATAGATACGGCTGTGTGCAGCCACGATTCGCATCACCTGTGGAAAGGCCATCCCACTGCGAGCCAAGGCATACACGAAGGCAACGATCTGTGGGAGCGTCGCGTCAATGCGTTTCCCCCGGGCCTCCGCAAGGGAACTTGGATACCACCATCGAAGCCAGTAGAGTACTCCTCCGACAACCGCTCCGATTGTCAGTGCACTGACCACAAACAGGGGCAACAACTCAAGTGGGGCCAGCGTCTCAATCCCCGCGAAATCAGCTAATACTGACAGCCCCTCGGGAAGCGTGTCTCGCAGTGTTGCCGGGTCAAGAGCCAAGATTCGAAGTCCCCACCAGACGAGATAGATGCCAATAAGGCCACCAATTAGTGCTCCCGCAAAGACATAGAATAGTGTCTTTGCCGCATACATTCGGTATGTTGTCGGAAATCGCGCTGCTCGAAGCCGACGCGTATACTCGCTTCGCCGGCGGTCAATCGGTCCCCGATGCGTGCCAAACAGCACCAGTGCGAGACGCGTTACAATCGCATTGAGACGCCGACTCACCACGGTCCCAGCAAGTAACCCAGCAAGCAGGACCGCCAGCCCAAATAGGGCATAGGTACTGATAAGATCCCCAATGGAGCCGACTCCGGCAAGCTGTGCGATGTCCATCACGTCCCCCCATCAGCAATCGCTTCGGAGTCTTCATCGACGGGTCCATCGGTATCAATCGCATCGATACGATCAAGAACAGCCTGCTTGTTAGCGTAATACTCGTTGACAATAGCGGTAAAGCGTCGGTAGTCCGTCACCCCTTGGTCAACCAGATGTTGTAACACCTGTGATCGCTGTTGGAGCTCCGCATTCAGCGTCGAGCGATCCCAGCCTCGATCCTCAGCAATCTCATCAAGTATCGAACTGCCAAGCCCCTCGACGGTATCATCCTCTGGTTTCCATCGGTAGGCTGGTGAATAATCCAGTTCACCGGTTCGCTGATCAATCCCCTGAATCTCGGCGATTGTCTGATTGCGCCGCACCCGTTGATCGCCAAAGCGGGTCAGTGTCTGAACACACAGAATATCAAGCGATGCCACCATCGGTCGAGGCACGTTGATGGGCTCGTTTTCCAGCCGGTTAATCACCGTCTGGACGGAATCGGCGTGCATTGTGGAGTACGTTGTGTGACCGGTATTCATCGCCTGAAACAGCGTAATGGCCTCCTGGCCACGGACCTCTCCGACGATAATATATTCTGGACGATGGCGCAGTGCTGCCCGCAGTAGGTCGTACATATCGATATCCGTACTTTCATGTAATCGCTCTCGGGTGACATTTGAGAGCCAGTTATCGTGATATAATGTTAACTCAGGGATATCTTCAATCGAGATGACCTTTGATCGAGGGGGAATGAACATCGACACAGCGTTCATTGAGGTGGTCTTTCCACTTGCTGTCCCCCCGGCAAAAATCAGCGATTTGTTGTGCTCAATGGCCAGCCATAGATAGGCCATCTGCTCGACAGTAAACGTGCCATAGCGGATCAAATCGACCGGTGTAAACGGTTCCTCGGAGTACTTTCGGATTGTAAATGCCGATCCCCGGGGTGTTACCTCCTCACCAAAGGCCAGTTGCGCTCGTGAGCCTTCTGGGAGGGTTGCCTCGACCATCGGATCCCCAACTGAGACGTGTCGCCCGGACTGTTGTGCGAGTCGAACAACGAAGTTATCCAACTCCTCGCCACTGAACTGGACGTTGGTCTGTAGGTCGGTATACTCTTCGTGATAGACAAAAATCGGTAGCTCATAGCCATCACAGGAGATATCCTCAACATAGGGATCATGCATCAGGGGATCGATCTTCCCATAGCCTCGAAACGCCCGATCCAGATAATAAAAGAGCTTGTAGAAGGTCTGGGTGTCAACGGTGGCGCCGTACTGTTCCAGTTGTCGCTGTAGTTCCGAGCGCAGCAACTGCTCGGGATCTGATTCACCAAGTGCAGAGCGGTTAATGAGTGGCCCCCGGATATCCTCAAAGACTGTCTCCAATAGCTGAAATTCCTCGTCGGTCAACTCCGGTTCAACCGCGCGATAGTGATGGGCGTTGGCATCGGGATCATAGACAATTACCACAAAGGCAAACGGGGCGTTGACCCAGTACCGTTCAACCTCCTCTCCGGTGTCGACCCCATCAAACGAGACAAGTGATGCATTCTCGCCGGGCCGGTACTGATCGATTGACAGTGTTGTCGGCTTCAACACCATCGACAGGCGCTTGAGTCGCTGTCGGATCCCACCTGACTGGCCTGTGGCGTCGTCAACGACACGTTCACTGTCGATGCCATGACCAATTGGGTCAGTGACGTCGGGCTGTTTGTCGGTATCCCCACGTGGCCCCCCATCGGTACGTATCATCTCGTGACGACAGGTGGCAACGCGATCCCGGTCCATCTTTACTATTGATAGCTCATGTGGCTGGAGCCTTAACATTTGTAGCTACTGTATCCGAATCGGTTACACACACTGCTGTCACACCATTTGGCTGCCAACCACCGTCCCGGGCTGTGATTTGCCTGTCTTTTTCTCGGAGCATCGGGGAAACCCCCGGGAGCGTTACGTTCTTTGTAATCCGTCCACAAACTAGAGATAAGTAATGAGGCGCGATTACTTCAGTTTGGAGGTACGGAACGTCGATTGGGTCGAGGACGACGCCACCCCGGCGCGACCGACAGTAACAATTGATTTTGAAGGCCCAGCCGACCCCCTCCAGAAGCGCCTCACCGACGTCTCTGGTGACTATCTTGGCCCGGAAGATATCGACATTGCATTTCGGCTTCAAGACCCGGTAGACGACTCCGATGCCCGCGGTGTCGTTGGTGTTACCCGTCGGCTGACCGGTGATTTCGTCTTTGAATTAAACGAACGGGCTGATGATGTCTTTGACTTTCTCGCAGCAGCCCGTCGCTTTGGCGAATCACAATCCGGTGATGATGGCGAGTACGTCGTTGAGGTTGACGCTGGCGACCAGACGGTCTCCTTCGAGAAGCGGACCTTTCTGGTCTACGATGAGGATGGCAACCTGCTGCGGAATCACAGTTTGATTCCAAGCGGCGTCGAACTCTAAGTCTCCGTCACGGGACGAACCGTAAGTGAGTATGACGGCGTAGAGCACCAACTTAATGCCGGTACCTCATCGCTCTTAGCTTGATTGCCGACACATTACACCTGAAAGCCCATCGTGAAGGTGAAACTTGAGAATAAGACCAGCCTACCCGTCGGTCTGCTGTGAGCGGGCGTCACCGCGCACCGAGCCACCGATGACTAGCGCAGCGCCAATGATAACGAGATTTTTGATAATATACTGGCCCTCAGTGGTCAGTCCGTACGGGAACTGCGTGAAAACAACATCCGGTACGACAACAATCGGCAGAAAGGTCCCCGGAAGCTGAAACAGCAATAAAAAGAGCCCGACACGGATCAACGGGCGATACAGAAAACAGATACCGATAATCGTCTCCCAACCCCCCAGCACAGGCACAAACAGTTCCGGTGGCAGCGGAACGGTCATCGTGACTAACTTCCGCGCGGGACTGATCCCGATAATTTTCAGAATACCAAACCACGCAAACACAATGCCCAGTGCAATGCGAACGATCGGCTGTCCCCAACGGTCCATCCAGGTGGCAATCGTTGCATCAATCTCGCC
>JBEQBL010000092.1:0-7447 GCA_041639835.1 Salinarchaeum sp. | reverse complement strand
GGGGTGACTGTTCGGTTCCGTATCCCTGTGGTGCAATTGGCTGGTTATCATACGATATTGCCCGCGAACTTGAATCACTCCCCGACGCGACGAGTAATCAACGCTCCCTGCCGCGGATACAAGTCGCCCTGTTCGATCGGATGGCTGCTTGGTCCGAACCACGTGAAACTCCAACAACGCTCCGAATTACTGCCTGTCCGGTGGTCACCCCGACAACGACTCCCGAGACGCTCTATGCACACGCCAAGGAGCGCGCCTTCGATCTTGTTGAGCGTATCCAGACAGGGACAATCTCCGATCAGACGACCATGACAACGGAGACAGCACCAACTGTAACCTTCGAAAGTGAGTGTGGACAGGCGGCCTTTGCTGATCGTGTCCGGACAATTAAACAGCATATTACCGATGGAGATACATTTCAGACAAATGTCTCACATCGACTGAGTGGTACAGCGGTTGTTGCGCCGACAGTGGTGTTCGATGCACTACGTGAGGTCAACCCAGCACCATATTCAGCACTGCTTGAGTATCCGACAGCAGATCTTGTCAGTGCGTCACCAGAGCTGTTGTTAGATCAAGATGGGCGTCATCTGGTTACTGAACCCATTGCCGGGACACGGCCACGGGGTGATACCGACGCGGCTGATCAAGCTTTAGAGGCTGAACTGCGGAATGATGACAAAGAGCGGGCCGAGCACGCAATGCTTGTTGATTTGGAACGCAATGATCTTGGCGCTGTTGCCGAGTACGGGAGTGTCGAGGTAAGTGAATACCGTCGTGTCGATCGGTATTCTGAGGTCATGCATCTTGTGTCTCAGATCGAAGCCCAACTACAGGAGGGAGCCACGCTACGTGATGCAATCGCCGCCGTCTTTCCTGGCGGGACAATCACCGGAGCTCCAAAGCCAAAGACAATGGAGTTATTTGAGCGTGTTGAGCGGACCCGTCGGGGGCCGTATACGGGATCAATCGGCATCTTCGGACTTGATCATCAAGCGACACTAAACATCACAATTCGAACACTTGTCCGCCATGCTGACCGCTACTATCTCCGCGTCGGGGCCGGGATTGTTCATGATTCAGTTCCCAAGCAGGAATACGCAGAAACCCTTGATAAGGCACGGGCTCTGATCAATGCAGTCAACGAGGCACTTGGAACGCAAACAACGCTAACGCTTGAGGAGGATCATAGTCATGCCTGAGAACAATGCAGATATTCTTGTTGTTGATAATTATGACTCCTTTGCGTACAATCTTGTACAGTATGTTGGCGAGATAGCTGACACAATTACTGTGCGTCGTAACGATGAGGTCAGTATCAATGAGATCATGGAATTAGATCCGGACGGGATCGTTGTGTCACCAGGGCCAGGCACACCACAGGAGGCAGGTGTATCGATCCCGATATTCGCCGACACCGAGTACCCGGCACTGGGGGTGTGTCTTGGGCATCAGGCACTGTGTGCGGCCTATGGAGCGCCGGTTGGACATGCTCCCAATGTGGTCCATGGGAAGCCATCGGTTGTCGAAACGCGAGCTGATGGCCTCTTCAGTGATGTCCCGAATCAACTACAGGTTGGCCGGTATCATTCGTTGGCGATAACCCCAACAGCCCTGCCGGATGCATTGCGTGAGACAGCGTGGACAGTCGGCGACAAGCAGTCGTTGCTGATGGGCGTACGCCACCGGCAAAAGCCACAGTTTGGCGTTCAGTTCCACCCTGAGAGTATTCTAACCGGCCGCGTTACGGAGACCAATCAGGGGTCGATTTCGTTGGCTGTCGGCAAACAACTTATTAAAACGTTCTGTCATATCGCTACGCGTTACTCATGACGTACGTGCATCTCAACGGGGAAGTTGTGCCGGCTAAGGAGGCAACGGTGTCGGTTCGTGATCGAGGGTTCATGTACGGCGATGCCGTGTTTGAGACGCTTCGTGTCTATAATGGCACCCCATTCCGATGGCCGGAACATCATGATCGGTTGGCCCGAGGCTGTGATGCCCTACAAATTGATCACAATCTGACCCGCTCGGAGTTACGGGAGCGAATCGATGCCACAATTGCCGCAAATGACTTTGATGAAGCCTACTGTAAGCTCTCTATTTCACGAGGACCACAGCCCGGAACGATCACCCCACAGCCGGTCGATGAGCCAACAGTAGTGGTGTATCTCTCGGAGTTACCCCGCGGCGGCACCACGGGTGAGTCCGTGTGGGACACTCCAGCAACCGTCGCTCACTCGGAGGTTCAAGCAATCTCGGATGCAGCACTGCCCTCCGGAATTAAGACACACAATTATCTTCCAAATATCCTCGCCAGAGCCGAGCAGCCGGAGGCTGATGAGGTGCTGATGTGTGATGACGACGGCTATCTGCTTGAAGGAGCCGCCAGTAATCTCTTTGCCGTGATTGATGGCACTCTCCACACGCCGGATGCCACACTTGCCGTGCTCCCGGGAATTACGAGAGATGTTGTCTGTGAGTTAGCAACGGATCTTGAGATTCCGGTACAGGAAGGTCAGTATCAACCGGCAAAGCTCCAGCAAGCAACGGAGGCGTTTCTAACAAACAGCATCTGGGAGATTCGACCCATCAAGCACAGTGATATAACAACCTTTGAGACTGGACCGATCACAACCACGCTGATTAATCGGTTTAACCAGCTTGTCGAGCAGCAGTATTACTGATTGCCGACACGTTATACCCTTGACGTTGGGCCGTGCTGACCGGTCTTTTTATCACAGTGAAGACAACCGTGTAAAGTCCCGTCAACAGCAAAAACGCGCCAGTATCGCTCTGATACCGGATGTCCGCAGCTATCGCACTCAAACATTGATCTTCAGCTGTTATGTTGGCGATCTAAACACACAAATGTGTCGGCTAGATTGCTTAGAAATCAGCGAGCGTGGACTGATCCGGCTTTAATGCTCGGGTCTCATAGCCATGATGGTGGGTGAGATAGTCCGCAAATGTATCAACAGCCCCATGACAGGTATATACACGCTCAGGATCGACTGTGGTGACGATATCAACCAGTTCCGCAAAGTCGGCGTGATCGGACAGGACAAATCCCTCGTCAACCCCCCGTCGATAGATAAATGACTCATCGACTGCCCATCCAGAGACCCCGGCGGTAACCGCATCGTGCGTGTCAACAAGTGACTGAACCCAGTTTAGCCGTGTTGTCTGCATCGGGACCACTAGAGCATCACCCGGTGTCAGTTCGGTGTCAGTATCGTACTGCTGGACGGGAAAGGTGATATCACATGCCGCTTCAATTGCCGTATTAAGTGTGGCAATAGCGTCTGTGACATAGATTGTCTCGCGAGGAGAGCGGGCAAGAACACGCTGGAGCTTCTGGGCCCGCCCAAGAGCATAGCCAAATAGTATAACCACCTCATCCATGGTCTCCTGTAGCCAGTCGACCATCCGATCAACAACGGTCGCCGTTGGCGGAAAGGTATACTGCGGCTTTCCATAGGTCGTTTCAATAATAAGCACGTCTGCAGCTGGTGGCTCAAAGCCATCAAGATAAAATCGATCACGGGGGCAGCAGTCACCAGTATACAGGTAGTCTCGCCCTGTCGTTGGATCGGTTATGCGAGCAGCTCGTGAACCGGCGATGTGTCCAGCCTTATAGAGCTCGATAGTTGGATGCTCAACGGCCGTTGGTGTCTTTTCCTGTCGTAATCCCGCTAGTGTGGCCGTTAATGCGGAGGCAACAATCGCTTCTGCATCGTCAACGAGGTGGTCGCCGTGAGCATGGCTGACAACCGTATGATCGCCGGCTCCGGGGCCATCACAGATAATTGTCTGTCCATCAGCAAGTTCCACTTCGATCCCATCGCGAAGTCGGACCGCCGGAGGCACAGTATATCTCTGTGGTGGCGAGAATATAGCGTTGTTGTCACACGCCAGTTACCGGCGATGGGCGCGGTCAAACAGATCAGACAAGGCACCAGCGGCCCGAAGATCCGCGATCGTACAGTACCATGCGCCTCGCAGGCCTGATTGGTCATTCTCAACAGGTGAATCAAGCGGTCGCAACTCACCAAGCTCAAAGACAATCACTACCGAGGTGTCTGAAAACGGATCGATAGTCGCCTGCCAATCCGCTTCGTCCATTGGGCCTGCCTCTCCACGGACCTGCTCGGGACGGGCCTCAACAGGAGCATAATGAGTAATCGCCGATACCGGAGCGGTTCGATAAAAGGCAAGATAATCAAAGGATGCTCGCGTGCGATCATAAGATCGGGGTGATGGATACAAGCCCTCTCGACACCGTTGGAACGTATCGGGCTGTGTCGCTACAACACAGACCGTCGCATCGCCGGGGGCGTCATCATCCGGCGTTGAGGCGGCAAACTGATCCAGATCCATAGGCATACTCATGCCTGTTGGTTATAAAGCCGTTCGACTCGCTCAAGAGGATCCGCGTCAGCGGGAGACAAGTCGTGGCGAATTTGCTTAAACCGCGGAAATCGAAGTGCATAGCCGGAGTCATACGTGTCCGAGGCCTGGATCTCCTCGTATTCAACCTCTAATACGACTTCAGGGCGGAGCTGTGCCTCACGACCGTCGACGGACTCAATGAGTGGCTCAACAAGTTCAGTAAACTCCTCTAAATCTGCGTCAGTAAAGCCCGTATGAAGTCGGCCAACCTCCCGAAGGTCCCCACCAGCAGTTCGACAGGCAAGATATGGACGTCCAAGGTACTCACTTTTCCGTCCCTCACTCCACTTTGCCCGTGTGACAACCAGATCAAGTGGCTCCATGGTGGGCTTGATTTTTCGCTGATAGCCAACCCGTGATCCGGGTTGATATGTTGCCTGCAGGTTTTTTGCCATGACACCTTCATGTCCGGTCTCAAGTGCGGTTTCGTACAGCGAACGGGCTGTGTCCGGATTGGTTGTCCGACAGTGACGCGCCCGCTGCAGCTCCTGTTCACTCGGCGAGAGGACATCTGCAAGCGCGGCTAATCGCTGCTCCAGCGGCGTCTCAAGGAAGGACACACCATCGAGATACAGAAGATCAAAGACATAGACGGTCACCGGAACGGTTTCCATAAGCGTTGGAATATCGTGTTTGCGTTTGATCCGGCGGGAAAGCTCTTGAAATGGCACCGGGGCAGTTGTCTCCGGATCATACCCGACGATTTCCGCCTCGATAATATATTCAGTCGCGTCGAGACACTCCTCAGCAGCGGCAACGACATCCGGGAACTGCTCGGTAACGTCCTCAAGTCGACGCGTAAAGAGTCGAATCTCATCTCCCTGTCGATGGAGTTTGGCTCGGATACCGTCGTACTTGACCTCGAAAAGCACAGGCTGTGAGTTGTCAGCGGTCGCATCGCCGCTAAGATCCGCAAGCGCTGTCTCAATGGTCTCGGCCTTGTGGGCAAGCATGGGTTTGATTGGACGGAACAACTCAATGTCAAGTTCAGCAAGTCCCGCACGTCCATTCGATCGCGCCTGCTCGGCGACAATCGCAAAGTCGTTTGTCACCTCGTACGCACGCTGGACGGCAGCAATGGCCGCATCGGACCCATCAAGATATGCTTCTCCAATCGCATCACGAACAATGCCTTCGCCAACACCGAGTCGCATGGCGCCAACGACAGTGCGAATGATATATCGCGCCTCCCGTGGATCAGCATTCGAAACCAATCCAGCGATAGCATCAACCTGTCGACGCTGGCTGCCAGCCCCCTCATAGGTGGCTGCTGAGCGAAGCGTCTCGTAGACACCCTCAATAGTTAGTGATTCGGAAACAAGCGTCTGCTGGGTCCGCTCGGCCACAGCAATCGCCGCTGCATTGCCAAGATCGCCTTCCTCACGCCAGATCGTCTCAATGCGGTCTGGATCAACGCCAGTCGCCTGTGCAATTGCGTCCGTCGCCAACGAGGACGCAACGCCAAGATCACCGGATTCCCAGGGCGCAAAGATCCGGCCACGAATAAGTTTGATAACAATCGGGACTGTTGCCGGGTCACTATCCGTTAGGTAGGCAGCAATGAGCTGTCGTTTCTTGAGCGTTGAACTGGTGTTCTCAAGATCGGCGTAGACATCGACAAGACTGCCGTAGTCCATTACTATTGGCTACCGGTTCCACCGGCGAAAGCTTACTGCCTCGCCGATTGTGGCTGATCTTTCTGGTGGTGTCGTGGATATCATAACCTCTAACGCTCGTGATCAGCTAGACAACAGTACGTGAGCAATCAGTACGATGGGCAGACGGCGCCGAGTGATCGGTCAGTGCCGTGGGGGTCGGCGACACTCTATGTTATCTTTGCAAGTTCGCTGATGGGCGTGATGGGCGTCTCTATGATCAGCCCGGTACTACCGGAACTACGGTCGGTCTTTGGGGTCTCCGATTCACAGGTCGGACTTGTACTGACCGCCTACACATTCCCGGGCATCGTCCTTACGCCAGTGATTGGCCTTGTCGCTGATCGTATTGGGCGACGGCGTGTTCTGGTCCCACTGTTGGTCATCTTTGGGGTTGCAGGAGCTGGGATTGGCTTTGTGGATACCTTTCGGATGGTTCTGGGCTTACGAGTGCTGCAGGGAGTCGGAGCCGCTGGGCTTGTCACACTGGCTGTTACACTTATTGGCGATGTCTACACTGGCGCGCGCCGTGATGCCGTTATGGGTGTCAATGGAAGTGTCCTGGGGGCGGGAGCAGCCTTTTACCCATTATTAGGTGGTGGGCTGGCGGCCGTTCGCTGGAATGTCCCATTTTTCTTCTTTGGGATTGGGCTGCTTGTCGGGCTGTTTGCCCTTCGCATCCTGCCAAAGGGGACAGAGCAGGACTCAACGAGTGCTATCGAGTATTTTACTCGCATGGGAGCGGTCGCTCGGTTACCAAGCGCGCTAGCGATTTTTGTCGCGATTTTCACTGCGTTTTTCATGTTCTATGGGTCCATTCTGACGGTGTTGCCACTGATTCTCAGCGATGAGTTTGGCTTGCCGACTGATCAGATTGGGCCAGTACTGGCAATGGTGTCAATCGCTAGTGCAGCGGTTTCCTCACAGTACCACCGAATTTCGAATCGACGGAGTGCCCCGGAACTTGTTGCGCTTGGCTTTGTGGCATACGGACTGAGTCTATTGTTTGTCTGGCTATCACCATCGGTACCGTTTGTGGCTGTCTCGTTGCTCTGGTTTGGCGTTGGATTTGGGATCGTTATGCCCTCGATTGACACGACCGTTGTGACACTGGTCTCCGAGGACCTGCGAGCTGGGATGATGGGAATGCGGACGAGTCTACTGCGTCTTGGACAGACACTCGGGCCAATCGGCTTTACCGTGGGAGCGGAGGCACTATTTGTCTCAACACGTCAAGGATATCAAACATTAATCTTTCTTGCCGGGCTTATAGCAGCCGGCGGTGGACTGACAACCTATCTGGCACTGCGTTATCTTCGCTGAGTAACAGTCTTCAGGCT
>JBEQBL010000091.1:0-7497 GCA_041639835.1 Salinarchaeum sp. | reverse complement strand
CGCACCGCAAGACGGAAGATGTTGCTTAGACAGGAGTAAGCTACCCATGACTGAAGTCAAGGGCTTTCCCCGTGGAGGTTTCGACCCTTGTGCCGTCCGCTGTCATGGGCGGGGTGCACGACATCAAGATTCTGCCAGGGCGAACTGTGTTGTTCGCTCCAGCGTACTCTCGCCGGGGCAGGGCGCGGTGGCCCGCAGCGCATCCAACGCGCTTTTTCCTACGAGTAGAGTCGTGAGGTTCCGCGCTACTCAAGTATGACACGTGGGATTGGCGCTGTTCCCTGGCTACAGGCCATACTTCCAGACTGGTCGACGGTTATTATTGCTGGACTCACACAACTAGGAGCGACATGGCTGTTAGGGACACTGATTATCGGTCTCTACTGGCGACGGCCAGCAGATCGGTCGGCTATTGCCGGACTCGTGGGTGTCTGGTTGACCGGGATTGGGATCTATCTGGGGCTCAAAGCGATATTCGGGCTACCACGACCAACACAGGTGCTGATTCAGCCAGCAACTCTCGGACAGCTCCCGTATGAGCTTATAATAGCAGGAAGTGAGCATGGATTCCCAAGTGGCCATGCAACAAACGCAACACTCGTATACGGTGGGCTTGCCGGGCTTGGGATACTCAACTCATGGCGACGCCGATGGCAAGGTGTTGGAAGTGCGCTTGTGATTGGAACCGTTGCACTCAGTCGCGTTGCGCTTGGAGTTCATTATCTGGTTGATGTAGTTGCTGGAGTAATACTTGGAGGAATAATACTGCTTGTTGTGACCGGGCTTCGACGACACAGTAAATTCCCTCCGACAACAGCGTTTGCGGCCGCAACAGTTGCTGGCGGCAGCGCAGCACTGATTGCGCCAACAACAAAGGCAGTCGGCGTGATGGTAACCGGGGCCGTGGCGACCATCGGTGGGCGATGGGCTAGAACCCGGTGGAGAAGATAGCCGATGCAGCGGCGACGGTCGTTCGGAGACGCTCAGAGCCACTCCTCAGGAGTCGTGTCGTAATCGACAGAGTCGGCGGCAAGATGTTCAACGGCATCCCATTCAAGATGCTGCTCAGAGACGGAGTCACCGTCATACCGTAACAAAAGCCCCTGTTCCTCCGGCTCCGGTTCAGAGTCACGGCGCCGAGCAACTTCAAGATCGCGTTCGGAAACTTCTTTTACGATTGTCTTGAGATTAACCGGGTGTCCCCACAGCTCAAAGACCCGTTCAAGCACCCGTTTGGCCTGCTGGTGGTCAAGTTCGATACCATTGTATCGATGGGCAAGTAGCAACTCATTACGGTTTTCGTAGTTGCCATCCTCAACAACGATAGTTGGTTTCCCGAAGTTAGTAAACTCAAGCAGAAGTTTGCGCTTGACATCCTCCGGATCCGTACTGGCGACACGATAGTCCTGTCCGGACCGAGAGTACTCATAGGTGAAATACGAGTTCTCATCGACAAACTCCTGGGTAAGGAAGGCATCAAGGAAGGTCACATCGTTGTGACTGGCACGCACCTCGCGGATTCGATCCCAGCCAGCAGTATATGAGACCGCATCAATCGCCTCCTCAACGCTCGTGTATCGGTCATCATCGAAGAGGTACCGGCCGATACGTTCGAGTTCCTCACGATTGATCCGCTCAAGCACCCGCTGGTTTTGCGGCTTGACAAGTGAGTAATGTCGATGGGCAAGGCCCTCATACGAGAGGACCTTCCAGGGATAGGCATCAAGGTCAATATCGCCGTCCCGGGCGCGATCAAGGGCTTCCTGATCGAGATATCGGTCCGGAAGGTCGGCAACATCCGGGAGCGTGATGTTAACTAAGCTATCTGGAGGGGCGAGTAAGTCACGAACGTGGTCAAAGTCAACAGCATCGGTGAGATTACGCCAGGTGATACCTTCAACACGCAGGAGATGTTCGATGACCTCACGCCGATTAGTCCGATTTTCGATGTGCTCCCATAGCTCCAAGCCAAGCTTATATGGATTGAGTCCTCCAGAGCCGAGAACCTTCGACATATGATCGGCATAGGTCAGGAACTCCTCGTCGTTTGCAAAGTTCTCATCGGCCATCATGGTCGACTCCCACTTTGAATTGTGGTTGATAAAGCCGGCCGCAGCGTAACGATGCGTCTCCGTGACAGAGATATCATAGACATCACCAGTGCCATGGCTGATCGCGACTACCTCATCGGTCCATGGCGCTGAGACGGATGTATCAGTAGCGACCTGGTCAAGCGCCGTGACCTGCTCAGGGTCGGTAATCCCGATACGGTCGATAAAGCGGTCAACAGCCGCCGGGGCAATGGCAACCTGGTGGTGATCCAAAGCGGACTGGCGTCGGGTCAGGATACCAAAGTTTGTCAGAAGTAACTGAACGGTCTGACCAAGGGCAGCATTCGGCAGCTCAAAGCCTGCGGTTGTCTCAGTGACCGTCCCAGTCGTATCGAACAGTCCCTGAAGGAACGCCGCAACAACCGGTGCCGGTGACTGTAGGATCGACTCCGGGACTGACCGCTGGGCTGCAGGGGTAAGATCAAGTCCACATCCATCATGCAGGGTGGTATACACAGCCGAGGAGGTGACGGTGACCTGCCAGGCATCATCCTGCGTGTGAATGCGTGGATCGACACCGAAAGCAGTCCGTATAAGATCGGCAAAGGTGTCAGCTGTGTCGGCCGTGCGGGCTAAAAGGGTCAGTGACCGTGACTGATGCGATTGGGTTCCAGCACCAAGGAGCATACCCAAAGCTCGGCCAAGCGGCTCCGAAACCACGCTGGGGACTTGACCAGAAGCCGCGGTCGCAGAAAGGGTACCTGCCCCACCACTGCCGGTCCCAACAGCACGACTAGAGGATTGACCGGCGGTTGGACAGCCGGTAAGCGACACATACTCCGTAGGCCAGAGCTCGTCACCACCGGCGATAATAATGTCATCACCAGCTGAGAGGGCATCAAGCCGTGCCCAGTCTCCATCGGGCGTGCGAATCCGGTGGTTGTTCGAGCCGGTTAATTCAAAGCCCCGACTGGTCTCGATAGTGATTGTGTCGTGATCGGAAATGACATGTGAATCATACACAGATTGCTGGTGTGTACCGTCGGAAACCGGCGTCTGTTGTTCGACCACCTCCGCCATTGGACGGAGTCCATCGGCAGTAAATACGCGGGTGTCCGGAGCAACGCAGGCCCAGCCCTCGTTCATGACCTTTGTCATCCGCTGACCAGCGAAATAGTAGGCTTCGGTGCGAAGGATCTCAAGGATCTCACGCTGCCACTCTTCGTATTCAACCGCCCGTTCAGCGTCAGAATCAAACTGCTTGCCATGATCACGGAGATATGCTAAGACATCTTCACGAGGCGGATGACCGTCGCCGGCACCTTCCTCGGCATCGATATCAGCCTCGTCAAAGACCGCTTCACGAATTGTCGCATCAACGTCAAGTTCCTCAAGTCGCTCGCGGAGGGCTTCCTCATCATCGGTGTCAGCCTCCGCAGCAGCCGTCGGAGAGCGGTCAAATGGCCGATGTTGATTAATTGTATCAGCAATTGAGAGGACATTATCCATCCATCGCTCAACCGCCGAGCGATCAATATCCGGATCGGACATGATCTCGCGGATCCGCCGGGCATGGCGTTCAAGCATGGCCGCGGCTCCGTCATCGCCATCGGGGAACATGCCGAACCACTCGTTGTTTGCGAAGAAATCCGAGTGGGCCTCAACGTGTGTGATAACGGCCTTTTGATCGGCTAATTCGTTTGACTCCTGCAGGAAGGCATGCGCCGGATTGTCGTTGTTGACAATTTCAAATGCCTTGCCGCCAAGGTACTGATCCTGCTTGCGCTGGCGATCGTATTTCATTCCCCAACGCCAGTGTGGATACCGGTCCTGAAAGCCCTCATAGGCAATCAACTCGTTCATCTCGTCGTAATCGACGATCCAGTAGTTGACGGGGAACGGATCAAGTCCAAGTCGCTCAGCGAGGTTACGCGCCTCGATCACGGACTCTTCAAGACGGGTGGCTTCACGTCGTGCACGGTGTCGGTCGAAACTACTCATAGCGGGATTGTGTGGTGGTCATGTGCCAAAACGGTCGGTTAGTGAGCGATCGGTCGTATCCGGACGGGGATCAGCAGTATCGCCGTCAGCATCCGTTGAAAGGATGTACTCAATCGCATCGGTTACATCCTCAGCAGCGTTGACATAGGCGACAGCAACATCATCGCTTCCCGAAAAGTGGGCCTCAAGTTCCTCGGCATGGGTTGCGTTTGCGGTTGGGCCATCGGGCTGGGTCTCTACATAGGCGTGTAGATTGGCGTCAATCGTTTCCATAAGCGGAATCACGCGCTGTTCGGTGTCATTGCCGGAGTTTTCGCTATCACCGGCCGCAAAGACATATCGGTTCCACTCACTGAACGGATACTCCTCAAGACACTCTGCAGCCAGTTCATACGCTGAGGAAATGCGCGTACCACCGCCGGAACGAATCCCAAAGAAGGACTCACGATCCACTTCCCAGGCCTCAGCGTCATGGGCAATGTAGATGAACTCGGCGTTGTCATATTTGCCCTGCAGATACCAGTCAAGTGGCGTGAAGGTCCGTTCGACAAGTTCCCGTTTGGTTTCACGCATGCTCCCAGAGACATCGCGAATGTTGACGACAACGACGTTTTTCTCGGGCGTGGTCTCGATTTCGGGATGACGGTAGCGTTCGTCTTCTCGCCGGAACGGGATCTGATCAAGCCCTTCTCGACGAAGACGCTCGGTCGTGGGTGTACGCTCGACGGTAGCTTTGACTTCCTCAATGGAGTCATATTGGGTCCGATCAGCAGCCGGAATGTCAGCATACGCATCCTCAAGCCATGCCAATGACACCGGAATTCGCTGCTCACGGGCCCATTCAAAGGCGGTATCAGGGCCCCATCCGTCGACTTTGAGCACCGCCGCAAGGAAGGTCTCATCAAATTCCGTGGCTAATTTGCGCTTGAGTCCTTCGGTGAACATGGTCTCGACATCAAGCGTCGAATCCGGACCAGACCGAGTGAGATCAGTGTATGGGCCCTCTGTTTCTTCGACGATGGCCTTGCCCTTTGGCTCTAGGTCCAGTCCAAGTTCTTCATCAAGTTCAGCGGCAAACTCCTCTGGATCCATCTCATAATATTCATGCTCACCGGGGTCGTCTCCGGCGTCACCATCCTCATCACCATCATCAGCGTCAGCGTCCGGATCCGGAGCAACCGGTGTCCCGGGATCTGGGTCGCCGTCACCGGGAGCTGTACCAACGCCACCACGGTCACGCTGATCGTAAGCAAACTCCGGCAGATCAATGATCTTGATCGGGATACGAACGGTATCGTCACTTGGACTGAGATCACCGTACGAGATGAACTCAGAGAGGTCCTCACGACGCTGTTCACCAACCTCCCGAAATCGCTCAAGATCGTCTTTTAGTCCCATTGATAGCTAACCTCGGTCATGACATGACGGCTTGTTAGTTCAGCGGACGCCGGACTATACCCGAACTCCTCAACCAGCACGTCAATGGTGCGGTCTTTGACCGTCGCCGTTTCGGTGCCGGTCGGCGGATCAGCCCACTGATCGGGGTCAAGATCCTCGTAAATGCGCCGAACATCAGCCCAGTCATCCGACTCAAGAACGGCTTCGATAACCGGGATTTCAGTTAAATCGACATCCGAGGCAGCAAAGTCCTCGCCACGTTGCTCCCAGGCATGACGATTAAGCGCCGTAATTACCTGTTCACGGCGGAACTGCTTGACACTGCGGCTGGGCGCTGAACCGGTATAATCGCTCTCTTCAAATCGGCCCAGATGCTCGACCTCGAAGATTTTCATGGTCAAGGGGTCGGGACCGATACGTTCACCACGGTCGTTTTCAAGTGGTTCGTCGGTCGCCCAGGCGTAGACATGTTCGACGTACTCCTCGATGAGTTCTTCGTCGATTGTATGATCGTACATAATCGCATCAATGACATCGCTTGACTGCCGGTCAAAAATTCGCGTTTTGACCGCTGCAACACGTGATTCGAAGGTTGATCGTTCGGCGTTTGAAAACACCGGAGCCTCGAACAACCCTTCAACCATCGCATTGAGCACGTCTCGTGGCATGATGACATCGGCAACATCATACTCCGGATGGGACCGGTCCTGCTGGGATTGTAGCAGATCCGCAAGGATATCACGGGTAAAGGTAACTGGAATACCCTGCCGGCCATCCGGCGTCTCATCGAAGGTAACATCCTCGGTCGTAAGCCGTTGGTCACCTTCTTGAATGTAGCCACGGTCAAAGAGCAGGGCCTTGTCAACAAGATCCATGTTGGCCGGGATTTCACCATCATCAAGTCGTGAGACGACGTCATACAGCGCAGCAGCCTCAATGGCATGCGGGGCCAACTCCCGGGTACGAACACCAGTGGGTGCCGGCACCGTTGTGCTGAAGTCTTCACTGCTATCCGGGCTCATCTCCGGACGAACACGGATACGAAGCGGTTCGCGAATTCGGGCATCAAGGGCATTATAATCATCAGCTTCCCAGACGGTTGTCTCACCGGCTAACTCACGGCGGAGGAGCTGTGCCTCAAGACTAAGATTCGTCAGATACGTGAAATCATGCCGATCGAGCCGGCGCTTGAGTGCTTTCAGTGGATCGGCATCCTCACGCTCGGCATGCTGGTTCAGCGTGGCCTCAAGATCAGGGTTAGAGATAACAATCAGCTGCGTATCAATGGCCAGCTCAATTCCGGTATCAAGCTTTACTCGGCCCTCATCAGGGACATTGAGCAGTTTACGCAGAAGGTCAGCATGCTGTGCAGCATCCTCAATGATGGTCACAACGCTGTTACCCTGTGAAAGCACGCCATCATAGCTAAAGGCCCGAGGGTCTTTGCGGCCCCGGGAGTCAAGTTCACCAAACAATCCAGGCATCCAAGCGCCAACAAGACGTTCCGTAGGCGTCCCTTCATCCTCAGCATGGAGAATACCGATGCCTTGGCCGACATCAACAACGTAATTTTTCACACGGAGGTGTTCGGGATTGGTAATCGCGGAAAACAGCTCCGAAACTCCATCGCGGCGGTACTGGTCCTCAAGATAGGCATAGGCCTCCCGTGAGAATGGGTCCATATCGGG
This sequence comes from Salinarchaeum sp., assembly GCA_041639835.1. Lineage (GTDB taxonomy): Archaea > Halobacteriota > Halobacteria > Halobacteriales > Salinarchaeaceae > CAZFMU01. The sequence continues at coordinate 359 of JBEQBL010000091.1, read as the reverse complement.
ACCGGGGACAAGTGGAACAACGCCATCGCGGACAGTATCAAGCTGTTCGATAAGATCGGCGCGGACAGAGTCCGGGAACACCGCCAGCGGGCGGGTCTGGACCGGACTGACATGCCAGTCATCTTCATCTGTTGGGTCGTTTTCGCCATAGCTAAGCCCCCGACTGCCACTTGTACCGGAGACATTCCACTCGACGGTATACCGGCGTCCTGCGTCGGTCTTGGAGTACTCACGGAGCCCATTGATAAGACAACGTTTCAGCTCCGATTTCCCGGTGGCCGTCGGGCCAGCAAACCAGATCATCTTCTCGCCTTTGCCTCGCCCGGCGGCAATTGAACGGAGATCCTCAACGAAGGCAT
>JBEQBL010000090.1:0-7503 GCA_041639835.1 Salinarchaeum sp. | reverse complement strand
AATCATGAGTACAGACGCGGACGACAATGGCGAGGGAGAGATGGTGAAATTAAACGTGAAGGTCCCGAAGCGGCTTCTGGAGGAGATCGACGAACTGGCCGAGGAACTGGAGTACACCAACCGCTCGGAGTTCATCCGTGAGGTTCTGCGTGACACCACAGAGCCGATTCTGACGCCCGGGGCACAGGAGGGTGTCTCTGAGGGCTACGCGGACGTTGCGGCGGGGCGGACGATGTCCACGGACGAGGCCCGCGAACGCCTCGGCATCGATCAGGACTGAGGAGTGAACAGTGGCTCACAAGGTTGTTCTGACGGAGACGCTGGTCGAAACGCTGGAGCGGTTCGAAACGCAGGATGCGGAGCGAATCATCAACAAACCGGAGGACATCGAGGACGTCCCGGATCACTTTCTCGACCGGTTGAAGAACCACCCCGGCTACAAGCTTCGTGTCGGCGACTTTCGGGTACTGATTGATTGGGACAAGGACAATGAGGTGCTCTACGCCATCGACGCCTTTGAGCGGAAGAAGGAGTATCGAGAACTTGGCAAGTACCGAGAGGTATGGGGGTCATGGCGAGACGACGCGGAGAGGTGACACGACGTGACGAATGGGACGACGACGAGCGCGATCACAAGTCGAAGGGTGAGATTCACAAGCGGTGACAGGAGAAGGCATAGATTTCAAGCCGGTACACCGAGGCCGAGAGGAAGTTGCCAGACGACCGGCGGAATGATCCTTGGGCGTACACAGCCCTTCTGAGTCAAACCCCAGCCAAGAATATCAACTCGCAAAGGCGCTTGGGAACGTTCAGCTCTGCCACTACTACTGGTCGAGAGGGAAAAACGAACACCTCACAGAAACTGATAACGACGACCCAGTGACAGGGGGAACGGACAGTTCACAGCAATGGTGTACCGTCCGGGGAGAAAGGAAACGCGCTAACAAGGAGATTATGAAAGGACCTAGGACTGTCGGTCCTCAACACGATATTCGCTGATAAGCTTATCAACCATTTCAGCGGTCTGCTCGCGCTTGCGTTGCTGTGCGCGGTCTTCCCAGTCTTCGATTACCGCCTCAACATCGGATTCGCGGGCAACGGCCAGTTCATCAACCTCTTGCATGGCAACATCCGCGGCAGGACCCACCGGAATATCATGCTCAAAGAGAACGCGGTCGGCTACATCCGACAGTTGCCCACCATTGCGAAGGACAACGCGAGGATCAATATCAACCAGCATCTCAGCGGTTGACCGCCCGGCTCCCGAGGCATCACGTAGGTAAATCACATCGTCCGCTGCCAGGCCATAGCGCTCATCTGCCTCCTTGATTGCAGCTTTCGTAAATTCATCAATCGGCTTGACCGGTACAAGTCCCTGTTTTTCCTCGGCAACATCGCTGAAGTTTGAATGGTCAAGCCGCCACAGCGCCTTCAGGCGTTTGAGTTTCTCCTCAAGTTCGTCGTTGCGTTCTTCCTCACGCTCAAGATCACGTTCAAGTGCCTGCGCTCGTCGTCGAAGCCGGGTAACCTCACGACGAGTACGAGCCTCACGGCGCTCCTCACGACGTGCATCACTGAGTTCGGCCTCTAACTCCTCAATCCGTTCGTCCTTTTGCTCAATTGTGCTCTCAAGATTGTCAATATGAGTCCGAAGGCGGTCAACTTGCTGTTCAAGATCACGGATGCGACGCTCCTCCTCGGTCAGTTCACGAGGTTGATGCTCAGTTGACTCCTCAGTTGTCGTCTCCTCGTCCTGAAGATCACGCAGTACCGCTTCAACGGACAGTTCCTCAGAAAGGACACGCGAGATAACAACGCCCGTCTCGATATCCGGGGGGACCTTGCTTGCAATACGGTCAAACTGGTCCGCGTGGTCGTCGTACGCGGAGAGGGCAGCCGCAATGGCATCTCGCTCGTGATCATTCTCAAAGGCATGATCCGGAACACGGTGTTTTTTCTCGTCAACTGGGAGATCCGTGGCAGGCGTCCACCCGGCCGCATCGAAACTTCGACGAAACTGTTCGACGGTCTCAGGCATTGGAGTGACATCGGCGGCGACCAGCAGTGGCTGTCCACGATCGACAAGCCACTCGATAATCTCGGCGGTATCGGCTGTTCGCGTTGATACCACATCAAGAATTTCACCGTTAAGATTGACAATCGCCGCGGCGGTTGTTGTTCCGGGATCAATGCCAACAAGAACATGTGACCGTCGTTTGGCAAGTGGCTCAAAGGCAATCCCATCACGACGCTTGCGGGACAGTTCAACACGAACATCGCCATCACGGCCGGTTGTAATCGGGATCTCCTCGGGTGGCGCTTGGACGGTGAACAGGGCCTGCGAATAGCCACCATATTTTTCAGTGATCTCACGGTCATATTCCAAGCCGGCATCGGTGAGTTCACTCTCAACGCTTCGCGCACGTCGTTTGACGGCCCCATGAATGCGACGAGTGTACCGATCCTCGCTGAAGCCACCGGACCCCGGTGAACGGCCACGGGAGACTTTCACTTCGGTGGTATTGGTAAAGGCAGACACAACATGGCCGATATTACGGGCTGCGAGACGGGCAGCTGCCTCGGCCTCCTGCATCGGATCGCTCCCATAGGGCACATCATGTCGATTGGCAACCCGTGAAAGTGGGTCAGGACGTTCAGCACCGGTGACCTGAACAAGTCGGGTCCCGTCAGGCAATGATCGAAGAAGGCTAACAAGATCATCCGAATCGGTGGCTAACTCATAGACATTATCCGTTGCGATCAACGCTGGTGTCTCATTGCTAATGCGACGGCGGAGTTTGCGGTAGGAGACAACATCACGCTCAATGGTCTCCCCATCAAGTACGACCAGTGCGAATGACGGCGCCTGTCCACGAATATCGCCGCTTTGGACGTCGACACCGAACACAACCGAGTCAAGGGCGTCCGTACGGGACTGCACACGCAGTCATATGGCGGCGGTGGATAAATACTCCATGGGAGCCGCTGACAGACCAGGAGGATGCGCATAACGGAGCCCCCAACAGATGTCGGGTAGGACCGAGCATCGCCCCCTTCACGCACTAAGATGAGAAAATATCAATCAGGGATATGGCACTTCGATCGTGTCACCATCATCGGGAACAAGGAGGGTGCCATCAAATGGTTCGGTTGCCTGTCGTGTATGCTGGTCGACCGCACCAGCATATCGGGATGAGAGATGCACAAGCGCAAGTTTGCGGGCTCCAGCAAGGGCGGCAACACGGCCGGCTTGACGGGCTGTTGAGTGACCGGTACTGGCGGCCCGCTCCGTGCAGTCATCGGCGAAGGTCCCATCATGAATGAGTAAATCGGCATCATCAGCCATATCGACAGTACGGTCACTTGGACGTGTATCGCCTGTATAGACAATGCGACGGCCAGGGCGGGGCGGACCAACAACCTGATCCGGCGTAATCACGCGTCCATCAGCCAACTCAATAGCCTCACCCGCATGCAGTTTTGAGAACTTTGGTCCGACTGGAACGCCGAGTTCCTCGGCCCGTTGACGATCGAATCGTCCCTTGCGTTGATCCTCGATAAGTGCATATCCAATAGCGGTTGTATCATGATCAACCGCAAAGGCACGGACCTCGTACTGCTCGGTACGAAGTGCACTCTCACCTGGAGAAACAGTCTCGACGGTCACCGGAAATGAAGGGCGTCCACCCACATCGAAAATCAGAGATTCAATGGTGTCAGCACTGTGTGGTGGAACAAAAATTGTCAACGGGGCGGATCGATCATTAAACTGGAGGGTATCAAGCAGTCCAGGTAACCCATAAATGTGGTCACCATGGAGATGTGTCAGAAAGATATGGGAAATATCAAAGCCAGTATGATACCGCATCATCTGGCGTTGCGTCCCTTCCCCACAGTCAAACAAAAGTCGGTCTCCCTCCCGGTTGATCATAATCCCGCTTGTGTTCCGGGTGGTTGTCGGGACAGCACCGCTTGTCCCGAGGAAGGTTACACGAAGAGTCATACACCGGTCTAGTCGAACCGATGGCTAAAGCCGTCGGGTTTGGGTCGGCTACCACCTTGCGGAACGAACATCAGACGAGCGGCGACGCTCAATCAGGAGTGGAAGACGAATCAGGGCGTCAGTCGCGATACAGCAAGAAACGTGACTCCATCAGCCGTCGGCCACGCATAGACCAATTCCTTGCGAACGCCATGAGCAAGTCGGACATCAAGCGATAGGTCACGAGGAGCAATCGATGCGGATGAGCTTAGCACTCGGATCAATTGGGGGGAGTGACCAAGTTCATCGATAGACTCAACCGCGTCATAGATACGGAAGTCGGCCCCAAATTTGAAGCCGGTTTTGGGAACAATGCCACGCTCGCGCAGCGCAGCATAGACCTGCAGTCGACGGTCAAACCGATTCCCTTCAATTGATCGACCGCGGTCGACAACAGCATCATATCCTCCATCAACAGTAAGCCATCCGGCCGCGACCAGATGAGCTGCCTCAAGCAGGGATAGCTGAAGAGCATCGACAGCTGTAGAGTCCTCACGAGCTCCGACAGGGTGGCCATAGAAGGCCGGATCATAGAGCACTGCTGGAGGGTCCCAGCAAAGCACACGGTCGGTAAGGAGTGTTGCTGCAACCGTCGTTGTCGAGTCTAGAACCGACTGGAGAGAATCGACCGACCCACGTGGTGAGCGGTGTGTTGGTTCAAAATAGGTGACTTCACTTTCCTCATCGACAATCGCAAGCACGTTTGTTCCAAGTGCAGTTGGCGAAAGTGGCTCCCGCTCACCGACAACACGGATCCAATGAGCAATCTCGCCGTCCTCGGGACCGCTACCCCGCTTGTAGACGGCAAAGTCAGCCGCGGCGGGGGCCTGATTGCTCCACGGGGAGCAAGCCGGGGAGAGATAAAAACCACGCTGACGAAGGTCAAGATAGACTAAAAAAAGCGTCCCAAACCGTGGATTATCAACAGCACGCAGAAACTCACGAAAGGAATGCGCGGTTCCGTCAATGCGGACGGCTGTGAGATCACCGCGGAAAAGGAGGTGTGCAGCTTCGACCTGTGAAAGTGCAATCTCATTACCGCCAATTGGCACGCCATAACCACGAGCGTCGTAAAATCGCTGGCGGGCATCGCCACCAGCAATAATCCGTCCGTCCCGGAGAGTGGCCTCCATCACCACTGCGTGACCGACGGGCGGGCAAAAGCCCCCCGATCCGGATGACCGAACGGAGTGACAGAAAGTGTATGCCGTTCCTGCGTGAATAAACGATAATGGCATTTTTTGATCAATTGGCCGAACGGATCGAACAGACTGATAGTATCGTATGCGTCGGGCTAGATCCGGATCCCGACCGGCTGCCGGCATCAGTGACCGATCGCGAGTTACCACGCTGGGCGTTTAACCGTCGGATTATTGATGCGACACACGAGTATGCTGCCGCATACAAGCCAAATGCAGCGTTCTATGAGGATCCCGACGGGTGGCGGGCACTTGAGGAAACGATCGCGTATGCACACGGTAAGAATGTCCCGGTGATTCTCGATGCCAAACGAGGTGATATCGGCAATACAGCCCGTCAGTATGCAACATTGTTGGACCGCGCGGATGCAATTACAGTAGCGCCATATATGGGGGAGGATTCACTCAGCCCGTTTCTCGCACGATCCGATGCCGGGGTCTTCATTCTCTGTCGGACCTCAAATCCCGGAAGCAGCGATTTACAGAAACAACGGTTAGAGAATGGGGATCGGGTTTTTGAACGTGTTGCTGATTTGGCTGTTGAGTGGGATCAGGGAAATGTCGGGCTTGTTGTTGGGGCCACCGGCCCGGATGAACTTGAGATACTGCGCGATCGGGCACCGGCAATTCCATTTCTGGTCCCCGGCATTGGAGCGCAGGGTGGTGACCCCGAGGCAGCCGTTGAGTATGGCCTAGCCACACGACCAGGGACAGACAGGAAAGTCGGCTTGGTCAATTCCTCACGCAGTATTATTTTTGCGTGGGAAAGCCAGGGAGCGTCGTTTCCGGAGGCGACAACAGCAGCCACACGACAACTCAAACAGCAGCTAAACCAGTATCGATAGTAGGGGGATTCGTAATTACCAGTATATATTTTCTGATTTGATGGGGAAAGTTTTTGTTTTTGCAAACTAAGTATTCAATGCATCCTATGACTACCGATACTGAAGCCTTAGGAGACCTGTTTGTGGACGTAACGGGTTCAGAAGAGACCATCACCCAGCGTGAGGAAGAGCGCTCGCGGGATCCCATCGCGGATGAAGATGCTGCTGTTGCTGAGGAGGCAGCCGCCGTCGCACGTGATAGTGGTCTTGATGATGCTGTTGCCGGCGCGGAAACCGGCGGTGGGTCGACTGATACCGCCGCAGACTAACACCGCCGGTTGACAACACATCAGCGGCGGTGCAGTTGGGTAGAGCCGGGATGACTTGACCGAGCACAGGATACACAGTATCCGCTGTTACGATCGAAGTGCTCCTGACAGACGAGGGCCCCACACTGCTGGCAGCGGCTGGTAGCTGGTGCTGACTGACAGACCTGACATAGACCGGTAACGCTCATAACAATATTGAGGGGGCAAGTCGCTTGAGACTGACGCCGGATAGGGCCCCATCAGTCCGGGGAAGAAGTTTTTGAGTCACCGTACCGAAACGGATAATGATGAAGCCCAGCCGGGCCGTGCTTGAGGATGCTCTTGAGCGCGGTGAGCAGGAGGGCGGCAGCGTTGAGTTCAAAGAACGACTAACGCGGAATACGCATCTGGCCGACGGCCGTCGAGAGAGTCTTGCAGCACAACTTCGCCATCGAGTACTGTCTGGCGATGGCGAGGCCACATACGTGCTTGGTGTGACTGATGACGGAGGACTAGCCGGGATCTCACCGGAGGCATTTTCCGAGACGATGGACGTGTTGTCCTTGCTGGCGGACGACGCGGAGGTACGGATTCAGGACGTCCAGACGTGGGGAATTGAGGAGGGGATTGTTGGCGTTGCTATCCTACAGGAGGGATCGCGGTTGGGCACCGACGACGATCATATTGTTATCGGAACGGCCGGCCACGTCGATCACGGGAAATCAACACTCGTTGGAACCCTGGTCACCGGAACCGCCGATGATGGTGAAGGAGGCACCCGATCGTATCTTGATGTAAAGCCACATGAGGTCGAACGGGGACTGTCGGCGGATCTGTCGTATGGAGTCTATGGCTTTGCCGATGGTGTTCCCGTGCGGATGGACAATCCAAACCGGAAGGATGACCGAGCGCAGGTTGTTGAGGAGGCCGACCGGCTTGTCTCATTTGTCGATACCGTTGGACACGAACCATGGCTACGGACGACAATTCGTGGCCTTGTCGGGCAGAAACTTGACTACGGGCTGTTAACGGTGGCTGCTGATGATGGTCCGACACGAACGACCCGTGAGCATTTAGGGGTGTTATTGGCGACGGAATTACCAACGATTGTGGCGATTACAAAGGCTGAT
>JBEQBL010000089.1:0-7524 GCA_041639835.1 Salinarchaeum sp. | reverse complement strand
ATGGAGAGGCCCCCGAGGTTCAAATCCCGGCGAGTCCATTTCCGTTCTGCAGTCTACACCGATAGATGGACAAGTCCTACTGAGCCTGCACGTTGTCGAACGAAGGAGCGTATCTACTCAACTGCGTACACACATACGAGAGTCTACGATAACTGGAAACCTGATGCTTGCCTGGTATAGTAATCACGGACAAAGCGATAGTCTGCCGATCGGATTAGGCAACACGCTGTGAGATGTATTCCGTGATAATCGTCGCCCCAAGCCCGGCGATTAACCCGCCGAGGATGACCTCAGTGACAATCTGTGGCACCACAGTAATTGTTGACAGGGCCAGCGTGACAAGTCCCATCAGCAAAAGCGCCACAGCATAGACCTTGAATTTGTCATCCTTGAAGAATCGAATCAGATTCCCTCGCCAGGTCGGACTTTGGGCATGGGCCCATGCTTCCGCAAAATAGCGATCAAGAATCTTGTATAACATTGTATTGCCTTGCCCTTTGACAACCGGCGCGTTAACCCCACGCTCGGTGTCGGTAAAGACTAAGACACGATAACGGCAGTTGTCGGCCGTATCTGACCGAATAACTGCGCCCCGAAAATACGAGTGTGTCCGGTCGTGAATGAGCCGATACTGCAACTCACCATCTTCATGTTCGGCTGTATCCCGCAGTTGTGCGAGAATATCTTTGGTGTCGCTGATGGTGGTCCTGACACGTTCGGCTGATTCCGGTTCAACGGTGGCCCCAAGCTCCTCACTGTAAAGAAGGAGTTTGACTGTCTTGCCGTTTTCATACCACTCTCTGATGCGGGATTTAAACGTCTCATTTCGCAGCACCTCAAAGGAGAAAGCTGGAATACACAACTCAGTGGCTTCTGGGTTGTTGTCCAGCGTAATATCCTCGATAAACGAGTCCGTTCCTTCCCCACTGGTGGCGGTTGGCAGCGTCTTGACCCTCGTATTCATCCGCCGTTCGGTGTATATGGTGAAGTGAGCTTGCAGCTCATCCATTACCTCGGCGACATCAGTGTCAGGGGCGGCCTCCAAGAGGTGGTCACGCAACTTGTCGATAAACCCTGCATTCTCGTGGGCAAGCGCATATCTGTTCACAAGACCTGTTGTCCCGTCCGCATCTCGGGGTTCAAAGAGATCGGTTTGGCGGTCGATGTCCTGGAGTGACTCCTCAATCTCCCCTGCGGTATAGCCCTTATCGGGTTTTTTCTTTTGCAGTGTCTGTTCGGCCGTTGTTGCGAGTTTATCTAGCCGACAGTACGGATAATACACGGCCGCGCATGCGATGATAGCAGCCTCTCGGGTCCGTAATGTCCCAGCATCGTGTAAGAGCGCCTCAAGCCGATCATAGAGCACTTCATCATTCCATGCTGTCCCAGCCTCATCGTCAACGGGTGATGCTACCATTGTGAGGCGGCTTGATTGAGGGCTGTGGTGATAAGTTGTCTTTCCCGATCATCAAATTCCGCGGTGTGATCGCGAAACACCGCCTCAACGTCAACGCCTGTCAGTTGACGCATTCGTCTGAGCTTTGTCACTTGATCCGCCCAGGCAAAGGTGGTCTGGTCCTGTGGCTCATCGTTGGTAGTCACGGTGACAGTGTCGTACTGACAGGTCTGTAATATGTTTGTGGTGACCTCCCAGTCCGCAATCCAGTTGCCTTCCGGGAGAATCTCAGGGAGTGCACTTGCCTGGAATGCAAAGCCCCCCGGTTGACAGTCAAAGGAGGGATCTAACTCAACCCCGGCAACCCGCCCGGCACACAATGTTTCAAGCCGTTCAAACGGCTCTCGACTCACGCGTTGGCCCTCATAATCAACCCAGACGGTGCGGTGATCACGCTGAGGGATCACGGCCTCCGCGTCTGTTGTGTGCAGGCGCTGCTGTAAGGTCCGGAAGGCAGATGGCGCATACTGCCCGTCGCCATCGGCAACAATACAGCGATCAGCCGACTCACCGGCAAGGATCATGGATAACCGTCGGGACTGACCAAAGCCGATTCGATGATCGGAGGTCAGTGTCATATCAGCATAGGCTGGGTAAAACGAATCCGGAGGATCACTGACAACTAGCAGGAACTCGCCATCAACAACCGACGCCACCGTTTCGGCCCATGGCTCATCCGGCACAGGGTACGCAATCAGCCCTACGCTCAACTCCGCAGTCACGCTCGGTTGTTTCGCCCATACGGATATAACGGTGTCCGTGTGCAGTCTGCGGAACTGATCACACACGGCGACAAGAGCATATGCAAGTGGTCGTCAGTTAGCAGTATTCACACGAGCAGTATGTCTCACAGACCGGATTGGCACAGTCAGCGTTTTGTGCGGTACAGTACTCACGGCCATGGGAAATCAACAGGACGTGGAGACTGTATTTGATATCATCGGGAATCATTTCATTCAGTATCGTGTGGGCCTGGTCGGCCGTTGCCGACTCATCGATCATGCCAAACCGCTTGGCCAGCCGATGAATATGTGTATCAACGGCAAAGGTCGGCTTTTCAAAATGGAAGTTCAGGACAACATTGGCTGTTTTCGGGCCAATACCCTTGATATCTCGTAGCCAGGCCTGTGCTTCAGTGGTCTCCATGGTGTCAAGAAATGCAAGGGTGTACTCGCCACCGGTTTCCTCGCGGATCTTTGTCAGCGAGCGTTGAATGCGATTGGCCTTCTGGTTCATCAGTCCGGCTGGGGCAATCACCTCAGCCAGTTCATCGTGATCGGCGTTCTCAATGGCCTGGTAATCCGGATATGTGGCAAAGAGCTGGTCGGCGGCCTTGCGCGTCTGCTCGCCGGTCACATTCTGGGATAAGATCGTCCCGATCAGCTGCTCAACGCCATCCTGTGAGCGACTTCGACTTGGCTTGCCATGAAGCGCAATTAAATCACGATGTAGTTGCCGAATATCCATATGTACCGTTCACAGTGGGCATGTAATTGGCTGTCGTCATCGATTTTTGGTGGTCCTTATCAGCACATCTCAAGACCAATACCGAAGCATCACGCAAGGTATACGTTCGGCAAACTACTCCATCTCCTCGGAGTCACTGCGGTGTCGGGTGAGGAGATAGCTGGCGCCGGTGAGAGCAGCCAGAACGCTACCAATGCCAAATCCAGGCATGGCGCTATCTGATGTTGAGGTATTGGTATCTGAGGCTGACTCGTCGGTCATCGAACTAGCCCCATTTGCCGTTGTATTCGTCGACGCCGACTCCATTGTTGTGTTCTCGGTGGTGTTCGTCTCAGTCTCCGTCGTATTTGTCGTTGTGTTTGTCTCCGTATCGGTCGTATTTGTTGTGGTGTCGGTGGTCGACATGTCAGACTCATCAGCCACTGTCTCGACGGCCCCCTCCATGCTCGGATGGGCAGTACAGATGTACGTGTCCATCGCTGCTGCCAGGTCATCGGTCAGCGTGAATTGAACGGTATCGTTTTCATCAACCCAGTTGACCACCTCCCGGTCCTCAAATCGACCGTCTGCAGACTGGCTCAACAAGGGGTCATCCTCAGCATCCCGAAAGGCCAACGGATGGAAGTTCCACTGCTCATTGCTGAACTGATAGCGCGTCCCAACGGTCAGTGTCAGTGTTGGGTTGTCCGTATCGGTGGTGGCGACATCATCGGCTCCATCAACAGCACTGACCTCCCAGGCGCGGGTGCCAACACTATCAAGTGTGATTGTCACAGTCTGTGTCTGTCCAGTCGCTGTGCCACTGATCCCATACGCGGCAAGGCTGCCCCCGATTCCGGCAAGAACGGTGCGCCGTGTCATCACCTGTCGTGAGCGAATCATCGACTACCCGTATAACGGACTCAATGAGTATAAACCGCCGGACACACGGGAGGTCTATAGAAAAACAGGCAGAGTGCCTTGGGGCGTAACCCCAGAGCAGTTTACAACAGACAAAGCCGTCTGTCCTGTTAAATAGCCTATAAAACGAACGCAGAGGGGAGGCTCATAGTAACTCGCCGGTTTCCATGAAATGAGCAAAGACAAATCCACCAAGAAACAGGGCGGTGCCGAGATTGGCCATCCGGTGGTTGCCAGCTTGAATGAAGATGACGCCAATCACAAGGCCACAAATAAGTGTTCCAACCCCGATCACGGCCCCAAGCCGGCGGTATCGAGGGTGAAACTGAGCAATGGCATCGTAACTGTCAGCATCCTCGTGTGCACTTGGCTCGATGAGCATGTCCGTCCACGCATAGTGGGCAAACAAGTACCCCCACCAGGCCACAAGCGCCGCACCAAAGACAAGTGGCAGCTGTCGGGCTGGCGTCCACACGCCAGGACTGGTCACACAGGGTGCTCCACAGGCCCAAATGAAGCCTGAGGACAGTGCTGTTGCGGTAATGGCAAGCCCAGCGACCAGGCCCACGAAACGGAGTACCGTCTCATCGTCAATCATCCGTCACTCCTCACGAGGCCCTTTGACGCAGGAGAACACCGGGGCAAAAAAGGAGTAACCAAGCCCGACGGCATTGATCCCAACGTGGGCACACATGTATCCGGCGACACTTGCGATCCCTGAGAGCACGGCTGTAAGCAGACTGGGATCACGAATGGTCTGCGCAAAGACGGTAATGCCAATTGAGATGCCAATCCAGCCGGCAAATACCAGGAGAAGGCGGATAACCGCCGCAGGACTGGCAATCGCATGTCGAGCCGCGGCCAGATCATAGAGGGGGTCATCAGCGTACAGCCCAAGTTGGGAGACGCGAAACCCAACAAGCAACAACAACACACCAGTCATAACGACAGGAAGTTGCTGTTCAAACGCCGCCAGAGTGGCGATACTCCCACCGCCAGCAATGATGACACTTCCCGAGACCGGCCAGCCCAAGGTCCGCAACCGGTCATGCATACACTCTAGCTGTCTGAGTGTCCTTACATACGTCTGGTGGTTTCGTTTTATTGGCTTGAAAAGGACAGAATGTTGGCTATCACCGTATTTGGTGTTTCAACAGCTATACAAACCGGCCCGGGGTAGGACGATCAATGAGCCTGCGTTCGGGTCAGATGGCATCATCCCCACAGAGTACGCTTGCCCGCTGGCTCGCCAACCGAGACACCCTTCCGGTGTCAATCCGTGCTGTGACGCGGTTTTATGCGCGCACCGGCAATTTCGATCTTACAGCATTACGGCTTCAGGGATGGGTTGAGGATACCATGGAAGCGTTTATTTCCGAAGCCTTCAGTGCCGTTGAACGCCGGCTGGCGGAGGAGCTTTCCTATACCGATATAACACTGGAGTATGATACAAAACTCACTCAGCCTGTTGAACTCACGCTTGGCTATCTGTATCGACAGGCCCTCAGTCAGTGTGATGAGCCGATCAATCCGGTGACCGAAACCGTTGGGACGTCACCACTACGCTCGCTTCTCAGTCGCACATCGACAGCGCGCCGCGATCGCTTACGTGAGCAGGCGGCTGATACCTTTGCTTTTGTCGAGCGGGCCGAACAAATGGCCCGGCTGTGTACGGAAGCGCTTATTGATGGAGATATGCGCGACGCAATCAATGATGACGAGTACGAGGATTTTGAGACAAATAAGGACTTGTCACCAGCCGAGCGGGCACAAGTCGCCAAGATTGCACAGGCCTGTCTCCAAGATCGGGTGACCGATCAGTTGGCGTCATTCCCAGACACTGTCGCCGACCAGTATCAACGTGCTGTCGATCGCTCAAATAGTCATCAGGCGACCGATGAACACTTCCGTGAGTTGATGGCACGCGCGATCGAAACCGATGATCAGACCGCCATTGAGCGGATTAAGTCGGAATACAAGTACGCCTCATACGAGGACCCGCCGTCGGTACTGACAGCCGAGGAACAGGCCTGGCCGTACAGCAAAACACAGTACGAGCGCGTTGGGGTGATCTATGCCGGGATGATTGAGATGTTTCGGGCAGCTGACCTGCCGATCGCTGAGTCGTTCAAACGGGCGGTGGTCCTGTCGATTATTGGGGCCCAGATCTGGCTTGATGATGTTGATGACTTTACCGCTGATCGGGCGGCCCAACAGCTAACGCCTGTAACGGCGGAGTATCTGCTTGCTGATTCAGATGCTCAGGCATATACAACCGTCCGATCAATCGCGTCCCAGTATTTTGATCAGGCAATTACAGAAGCAATGCAGTCACAGTCGGCATTAACTGGCATCGCAACCGAATACATCTATCTCTCCGGTACTCCACAACACCTGCCAGGGCATGCCGCCGTTCAGTCCTGATGTGTCGGTGGGTGTGCTCACGGGCCTGATGATGGTACAAACGACCGAACCGCATCGGCAACTTGTGCCGTAGCCGCAGTAATGGCCATATGACCGGCGTCCTCAAGTACGACCAACTGTGCCTGTGGGAGTCGCTCATGAAGGGTTGTGACAGCAGCCCGCAGATGGGCGGCAGTTTGGTCACCGGTTATCAACAGCGTTGGAGCCGTAATCGCAAGCTGTTCCGGCAGCGTATACTGTTCGACGACCGCCGCCTCGCGCAGTACCGTCTCGGCAAGCTCAAACTGAATGGCATCAGGCCAGAAAGGTAGTGTCTCCGGGTCCGCAAGGCCAACGCCGTCCTGATAAAACAGTTTCATGGCCGTCTCACGGTCGCCAGCAGCAAGCTGGGTTTGCATACGGGTGGCCAGTTCACGATGATATTCGTCTACGAGGATTGACGGCTCATATAATATGAGCCGATCAACAGTAAGGTCCTGTGCAGCGGCCAAGGCAATCAGGCCACCATAGGAGTGGCCAAACAGTGTAACCGGGGTATCAACAGTGGCCACAAGCGCCTGAACGTCGGCGACCTCACGGGCGAGTGTATAGCTATCGGCATCACCGCTGGCCCCCCGTCCCCGGCGATCGGGAACGATGAGGGTATATGTATCATCAAGATGCGGAAGCAGCGGCGCCCATGCACGCTGAGTGACCGATCCCCCATGGACAAGAACGATCGAAGGACCATCCCCATGTTGCTCATAAGCGATGGGAGTCCCATCCGCGGAGTTGACTGTCTGCATACCGTTACCGGCGGCATATTCCCCCAGTTAGCTAAGTGTATCTATTCACACAATAGCGGTTCCAGCAATGATGACAGTCGTGTACAGTCCAAAGCTACCGCTGGAACCGGTGATCATTGATTTGGATCAACCTACGGTAGGGTAGCTCCCCATCCAGCGGCAGTTAAAAAACGAAACGCCGTGTCGATTATAACGGGGGGTATGCCGGTCCTGTCAGCACCCTCAGAAGCAATCCCCATGGCATTCGTCTCGGTATGTCGTGACCCACCAGCGCCACCGCCAGGCACCCCCATACGAGCGGTCAATCCCCGACCGAACCACTGATCTTTATAGGTGGAACAGGCGTGATACTACGTCGTTCACGATGTGGATACGCGCGGTCACAGCGGCAATTCCCGAACGGTTTTGTTCCAAACCGGCGTATCTGTGCGTGTCGGCGCACTGGTTACGACCCCAGTGTCGCCGAGCGCCCGAAAACTGGCGGTTCGAGTG
>JBEQBL010000088.1:0-7541 GCA_041639835.1 Salinarchaeum sp. | reverse complement strand
ACGAGGCTGTCTGCCTCGGCCCCTTGGAAAATCGCCGGGGTATCATGATCCGCGTATAGTGGATAGTTTTCGGCGCCAATGCCACCCGGGGTGGCATCAACGATCACATCGCTGTCGGCGACTAATTCAGCTGTTGTCCCAGCCAGTTCAATGCCAGCATCGGCAAAACGATCAGTCCGGTCGGCCGGGGCATACAGCGCATACTCAAGCGCCCGTGCTCGCTGGGCGATATAATCGGGCGATGTCTTTCCAACGCCAACAACGGTCATATCCGGCTGTGCACGGACCGCGTCCGCTACCCGCTTTCCAATTGTCCCGTACCCATTGATTCCGACCCGGAGCATGGCTGAGCGTCGCGCCGGCACCCGCATAACCTTTTTCCATCACAATTGTTCGGACGAGAACGACCGATTAAAATCCCACCCGGTGTTGCATTCCTTCATGAAGCCGATCGGGGAGGCCGACTCGGGCCAGCAACTTCTTGTCCGCGTTGATGTAAACGCGCCTGTTGAGGACGGCCGCGTTCAAGATCATCGTCGATTCGAACGCCACGCTGAAACGATTGATCAACTCCTTGCTGATGGCCATGCCGTTGCGGTGCTGGCCCATCAGGGACGTCCCGGTCGAGACACCTTTGTCTCTCTTGAACAACACGCGGAGTTACTCTCCGGATATCTTGATTGTCCGGTTGAGTATGTCCCGGGTGTCTACGACGATACCGCTCTTGATGCGATTCGGGATCTTGAGGCTGGCGAGGCAATTCTGCTTGATAATGTTCGATTTGTCGATGCAGAACTAGCCGATCACACTCCTGCAGAGCATGCCCAAACTGAGTTTGTCACGACCCTTGCCGAGGAGTTTGACGCCTACGTTAATGATGGGTACTCAGTTGCTCATCGTCCACATGCCTCAATTGTTGGTTTTCCGGCGGTGATGCCAGCGTATGCGGGGCCGGTAATGGACACCGAGTATGGATACAACACCAGTTTACAAAATCGCTCATTCGACGGGCAGGTTACGATGGTGCTTGGGGGCAAGAAAGCCGACGATGTTATTCGCGCCATGGAACATCTTGAAGCCCGCGTTGATCGGTTCCTTTTAGGTGGGGTCGTCGGCGAACTCTTCTTACGTGCCGCCGGGTACCCGGTTGGCTATGATGTTGATACTGATCTTTACGACCGCTATTATGAGCAGGATGCCGCCTATATCAATGAGGCCTTAGAGAAATTCGGTGACCGGATTACCCTGCCTTCTGATCTTGCGTATGAAGCCGATGGACAGCGTGTTGAACAGTCTGTTGAGGTCATTGATGAAAAAACAGTTGACTACCTTGACATCGGCGAGGAGACCATTCTTGAATACGCTGACATTATCGATAATTCGACGGCTGTCCTCGTGAAGGGGGCCTTAGGGGTCTTTGAACAGGAGCGCTTTAGCGATGGGACCGTAAGCGTCCTTGAGGCGATTGCCGGCTCAGACTGTTTCTCGGTTGTTGGTGGCGGTGATACGTCCCGCGCTGTTGGCATGTACGCCTTGGATCCAAACGCGTTTGATCATCTGTCCATTGCCGGCGGTGCGTACCTTCGCGCTCTTACCGGTGAACCACTGCCCGGTATCGAGGCCCTTGAGCGCGCTGCGACCCGCATGGTCGCGTGAGGGGAACGCCTAACCTGCTTGGACGCTGAGTCATGATATGGCTCTTGAGACCGCTGCCAAGACAGCAATTCAGCAGTGTCTTGCACTTTCTGCCGATGAATCAGTAGCCATTATCACCGACGATGACCGACGCCCCATTGGTCGCGCATTATATAACGTAGCGACTGACATCACCGACGATGCTGTGTTGCTTCAGTACCCACCAGGGGAACAACATGGTGAGGAGCCCCCTGCCCCGGTCCGAGATGCGATGGCTGCTAGTGATGCTTTCCTTGCTCCGACAACAAAGAGTCTCTCACATACACGGGCCCGAGAACACGCTACCGATAGTGGCACCCGTGGTGCTACTCTCCCCGGCATTACCGAAACGGTCTTTGAAACCGGTCTTAACGCGGATTATGAGACCATTGAGGCGACCTGTCATCGTGTCTATGAGCAAGTAGCTACAGCCGACACGGTTGGTGTTACCGCTCCTGCTGGAACGGATATTACCTTTGAGCTGGCCGACCGCGAGTGGCATCGTGATACCGGCCTCGTTGATGAGCCCGGCACGTTTTCAAATCTCCCGGCTGGTGAGGTCTTTGTTAGTCCCCAAACGGGTGATGGGACGGTTGTCGTTGACGGAACGATGATGCCCCATGGGCGGCTTACCGACCGGACTATCACCTTTGAGGTTACCGACGGACAGGTCACGAGTATGTCGGACCCGGAAATTCAGTCTCAGATCGACACTGCTGCTGAGACGGTTGGTGACGCAGCATCCAATCTTGCTGAACTTGGCATTGGAACAAACAGTGCTGTTACTGAACTGATCGGTTCCGTGCTCCTTGATGAGAAAGCCGCCGGAACGGTACACATTGCTATTGGCGATGATGCATCCATCGGTGGTGATACCGAAGCCCCGCTTCATCTCGATGGCATCATCACGAACCCGACGGTGACCGTTGACGGTGAGCCGATTGAATTGCCTCGATCGGATCGCCCCTGAGTACGTCAGTGCCCGCCTGTAGCCCCAAGCTGTGTCTCGCTGTGAGACCAACCACTATACATGTGTCGCCACTAATGATACAATATGACCACTGCAGACACCGCTGAACATGTTGGCGTGCCGTGTCCGGCATGCTCACCTGAGAGTGACACTGTTCATGAAGTCCTGAAACCAGGCGGCCAGGCGACAGTGCAGTGTACGAACTGTGGCCATGTTCATCAGACTCGGCTTGAACCTGATCGGTCAATTGCTGTTGATGTTGTTATTTCCCAAGATGGCGAATCGATTACTACGACAGTCGATCGATCACCCGATGCGACAGTAGCTGTCGATGATGAGTTTATTGTCGAGTCGGATGTTGGTATTTTTACTGTTCGTATCACAAGCCTGGAACTTGACGGCCAGCAACGCGTTGAAACCGCCACGGTCGCTGATGTGCAGACTATCTGGACACGGGCTGTTGGCAATGTAAGCGTGCCAATGACCGTCCATCCAAAGGCTGGCACCGGTGATCGCAACCAGACCTACAGTACCGACCTCCAGCTACCCGGTGATCATGAGTTTGTCGTCGGTGAGACCGTGACCATTGGTGATGAAACAGTCACTATTGAGGGACTCCATCTTCGCTCACCGCGTGACGATGACCCAAGCAAGCTTGATAATGACGGTGATGATGCATCAGCGAAGGACATCAAGCGCGTATACGCCCGAGACGAGACAACTGATCCCTGGTCCCCGTGGTGACTCTGCATGACCGGCGTGGATAATTCGGAGTTTGAGGCGGCCCGCGCCCGGATGGTTGAGTTACTTATCGAACAGGATCGCGTCACTGATCCTGCCGTTATCGACGCCTTACAGACGGTCCCGCGGCACAAGTTTGTTCCTGAGCAGCACCGGGCAAGTGCCTACACCGACCGGCCGCTGCCGATTGGGGACGAACAAACAATCAGTGCTCCGCATATGGTCGCGATTATGACCGAGCTGCTTGATCTCTCGCCGGGGCAGACCGTGCTTGAAATTGGCACCGGTCGTGGGTATCACGCTGCGGTTGTTGCGGAGCTTGTTGGCGGTGAAAACGTCTATACTGTTGAATACAGCGCTGAACTGGCATCCCGTGCCCGTGAGCGGTTTTCGGAGCTTGAGTATGACATCTCGGTTCGGATTGGCGATGGTCGTGATGGATGGCCGGAGCAAGCCCCCTTTCAGGCGAGTTATCTCACCTGTGCTCCAGCATCACTTCCGGAGGCTATCCCCGAACAGGTTGTCTCCGGCGGTCGGATTGTGGCCCCGATTGGACGTGGATCACAAACACTCTATCGGTATATAAAACAGGATGACGGCAGCCTAAAGCGTGACTCACACGGCTCGGTCCGGTTTGTTCCCCTACGATAAGTGTCGCTGCAATATAGGCATGACAGCGGGATATTGAAAAGACTCCATCCCCGAATTTGCCTGTGGAACACCGCGCTCTCAGAGAGGACATGGTTGACAGTCTTGAACATGACTCAAAGCGAGCTGTTACCGACGCCTCCGTTGGGCTTGCCATGCGCGATGTCCCGCGACATCACTTTGTTCCTGACGAGGCCCGCGCTTATGCGGATGTCAGCCACGAGCATCATGGCACACGTATCCTTGCCCCCAGTACAGTTGCTCGGCTCTTCGAGGCCTTAGATCCGCGTTCGGATGATACGGTATTGATCGTTGGGGCTGGCGTTGGCTATACTGCTGCGATTGGTGCTGAACTGACTGCCTCCGACCGCGTTCATGCGCTTGATATCACTCGGCGACTCGTCATCGAAGCTCGCGAAAACCTGGCGACGGCTGGCTACCCCGAGGTGCTTGTTGACTGCCGCGATGGCGCCCGGGGACTCCCCGAATATGCGCCGTTTGATCGTATCTTACTTGAGGCGGCTGCGATTGATCCGCCACAGCGGCTGCTTGACCAACTGACGCCAGATGGTCAGCTTGTCATGCCGCTTGGAACAAGCCCACAAACACTGACCATCGTGACCCCCGATGGATCTCGTCAGCCACTTGGAACGATCTCCTTTGCACCGCTGCTTGTTGAGGGCGAACAGCCTGATACCGTGGAGCGAAACCGGACTATCCGTGAGGATCGCGAACGATCGCGTCGTGCCCGTCAGCGACGTCGCGGCTGGGAACATAACTGGATTGATTGGGAGCAAGATAAGGATGCAACCGACCGATTCGGACGCTAATCACCGTCTTGTTTGAATATCACTTTCGCAATACGAGAATCTCGGTATTCTCACGCTTATCAACGTATTCGGCACCTGCTGGTGGCTTAATATCAATCGTCAATGTGCCCTGTCGTTGATTAGCACCAAGACGCGGTGTGGCCGATACTGTGGCGTTGCCACTGCTGTCTGTTGTTGCTGTTTGAATGTCTTCCTGTAGCTGTGCGGAGGCTCCTTGGAGTACTACCGTCGCGCCGGCAACTGGAGTGCCCTCATTATCAACCACGGTTATCGTCACATCAGCTGTTTCAGCGGCTGTGGCCACTTCCGGATCCGGCTGTGCATCAAGTTCGGTCATACCCAAACTTCCAATCCCGTCGATCATTCCCATCATTACGCTGAGACTCGCAACCCCAACAACCAGCGCGATCACCAGTCGTACGGGAAGCCCCTCAATGGCTCGGGTGTCGTCTAAAAATACCTTATGACGGGCCGGTGGCGAGGTATCGGTGTCGGTCTCCGACCACTCCTGTGGCGTTGGTGCTGTGTCGGTATTCGTCGTTGAAGCGTCGGTCATAGCCGGTTCTGTGTGCGATTTTGGATAAGAACCTGCGTCCACATTCTAAAATACCAGTCCGCCGGATCATCCGCCATGGATGTTCTTGGCCGTTCAACTGGGCCCGATGACGGCCCAACAGCGATGATCGGTCATTACCGCGCTCAAGATGGTAGTCAGGGCCGTGCTGTGGCCTGTGACATTGACCGACCACATGTTGGTCTTATCGTTGGAAAGCGCGGCTACGGCAAATCCTATACGCTTGGTGTCCTCGCCGAGGAACTTGCCACAACACCTCCGGTGACGCCTATCGTTATCGACCCGATGGGCGTCTTTGACCAACTGGCAACCCTTCCGTCCATTCACCATCTTTCAACACCACAGATTGCCGGCAACACAATTCCGCCTCAGGGGTGGTGTGATCTTCTTGGGCTGCCCCCGGATCGTCCTGCTGGAGCTGTTCTCTGGCAGGCTGTTCAACGCGGGCAGACCCTCGCTGAGATGCAAACAGCGCTACAGGCGATTGACGCCGATCCGGATGCGACCCGTGCCGCTCACAATCATCTCGCCCTCGCCGCTTCGTGGAATGTGTTTGCTCCCTCCGGGTTTGATACCGGTATGCTTGAGTCTCATGCCGGGGTTGTGCTTGACTGTGCTGGACTGTCGGACCCAGCGATCAATGCGATCAGCTATGGGGTCGCTGATGCGCTGTACCAGGCGCGGGTGCAGGAACGTATTGATACATTGCCGTGGTTGGTTGTTGATGAGGTTCATGCGCTGTTTGATGGCGCTGCAGCGCCGGCACTGACACGTATCATCACTCGTGGTCGACATCCCGGTGTTAGTCTTATGGCCGCCACACAGCGGCCAACAGCACTGCCGGATGTCGCTACGACACAGGCCGATCTGCTGTTTACACATCGACTCACCGCACAGTCTGACCGCGACCGGCTTGAACAGATTGCGCCAGCTTACATGGGTGGCTCATTTGAAACCCGGATGCCGACCACTCCTGGTGAGGTTGTACTTGTTGATGATACAACCGAGCGGGTCCATCCGGTGACAATCCGTGAGCGGAACACTTCCCATGGCGGTGCGTCCCCACGGGCCAGTGCCCTTGCTGATCCCTCCGACCAGTCGTCAACCACCCCTCCTGCATCGTCGTCCTCAAGAGACTCAGCCACCACCGGGCATTCACAGGCGGTCACCACGAGCTCCGAGATGCCATCTACTGGGGTTTGCATTGATGATCGCACACGCAGTGAACCGCAAGACACCTGATACCCCCGCCGCTGAGTATACGCTAATGAGTGCTCGTGATCGGGCAACAGGTGAGTCTTCCAGCGCTGTCTCTTCCCCGACAACTGGTCAAATCGGTCTTATTGCACTGTTTGTCACAGCGCTGGTAACCGCCCAACTAACAGCCGCAAAGGTGTTGAGCTTTCAATTACCGGTTGCATTGCCGGTCACTGGCGCTGAACTTGCGCTTCCGGGTGCTGCTGTGGCGTATGCCTTTACCTTTATTGCAAGTGACTGCTACGCGGAGTTATACGGCCGCCGTCCGGCACAACTGCTTGTCAATGTCGGGTTCATCATGAACTTCGTGCTGCTGGCGTTGGTGTGGAGTACCATCCTTGCGCCAGGCGATCCAGCCGCCGGGGTTGACCCGGCTATGTTCGAACAGGTCCTTGGCGCCGGGACCAACATTGTCCTTGCCAGTCTGCTTGCCTACCTTGTCAGTCAAAACTACGATGTCATCGCCTTTCACTGGCTCCGTGCTCAAACCGGCGGTTCGCATCTGTGGCTGCGCAATATCGGCTCAACGGCGACCAGCCAGGCAATCGACACGATCATTTTCGTGACGATCGGATTCTATTTTGCTCCGAAGATTCTCGATCCTGGAACGGCTGTTCAGGAAGGTATCCTTCTGCAGTTGATCCTCGGTCAGTATGTACTGAAGCTGTTGATTGCGATTCTTGATACTCCGATTGTCTATGCAATCGTTGGCATTGTCCGCCGCCGAACCAACGCATCCACGGTTCCCACGTAGATATCCAATTTCGACTACTCATTGCGTATCGGTTTCAGCTTTCGGGGATGTACCACCTACATTTTCCCTTCTATTAACTTTTTAATGTGGTCT